>JAWVZD010000024.1:0-9782 GCA_033722395.1 Thermoanaerobaculia bacterium
GCAACTGGCTCCTGGTCGACCTCGAGGGGACGGGAGCACTCACCGACGCGATCGGGGCCGTCGTCACCGCCGCGATCGGCGACGTCGTGCAGACGCGGATCGTGCGTAGCGGCGCGAGCTATCTGTCACAGAACGACATGCGGCTCCACTTCGGACTCGGCGCGAGCTCGGCGGTCGACCGTCTCGAGGTTCGGTGGCCCGACGGTAGCGTGTCGGAGCGCCTCGATGTGGCCGCGAATCAGATCCTGGTCGTGAAGCAAGAGTGACAAGGGCCTCTCTCCACGCCACCACCCGTTGGTAAGATCCCGCCCCGTGTTCCAGCGATCTCGATCCCACTCAGCTCGATTCCATCGGCCCGACCCGATGTCGCACGGCCCGTCCCGAGCACCGGTCGCGGTCCTGCTCTCGCTCTGTCTCGCCCTCTGCCTCTCGAGCGTGGCTGAAAGCCAGGTCGCTCCGCACCGCGAGGCCGAGGTGCGAGAGGAGGTCTCCGAGGCTTTTTTCGAGCAGATCGCGGTCGACGTGGTCAACGTCGAGGTCTTCGTCCAGGACCGCGAGGGACGCCCCGTCACCCACCTGACCCGCGACGACTTCCTCGTCTTCGAGGACGATCGCCCGGTCGAGGTCGTCAACTTCTATCGCGTCGCCGGCGGGCGTCCCGACATCGACTCACTCGCCGCTCCCCAGACCGTCGACACACCCCTGCCGGAGCGCGAGATCGAGCCGCTGATCCCGGAGTCCCAGCGCCTCCATCTCGTGGTCTACGTAGACAACTATCACCTCCACGCGCTGAACCGGAATCGGGTCTTCAACCGCCTGCGACAGTTCCTCCAGCAGACCGTCTCGCCCGGCGACGAGGTGATGGTGGCGACCTACGATCGATCGCTGCACATCCGGCAGCCGTTCACGCGCGACGTCCAGCAGGTCAATCGGCAGCTGCTCGAGTTGGAGAAGCTGACCGGATTCGCCGCCGAGCGCGAAGCCGAACGCTCCCGGGCTCTGGCCAGGATCTACGAGACACAGAGCCACTACGAGGCACTGTGGGAGGCGAAGCAGTTCGCCGAGCACGCCCACTTCGGACTCCAGCAGGCGCTCTCCGGTTTCGAAGAGTTGCTCGACTCGCTCGCCGGCCTGCCCGGACGGAAGGTGCTCATCCACGTCAGCGACGGCCTCCCGATGGTCCCCGGGCAGGACCTGTATCAGGCGGTCCAGCAGCGCTTCGCGGATCTGTCTGCCCTCGGTGAGGCATTCTCGCGCGACACCTCCCGCACCTACATGCAACTGATCGCGCAGGCCAACTCGAGTCGAATCGCGATCTACACCATCGACGCGAGTGGGCTCCAGATCCACTCCGGCTTCGGCGCCGAGGAACCCGCCGTACGATCGCCTTTCGTCGTTTCGACCGCCGTCGATGCCGTGCGCAGCAGCAATCTCCAGGACACCTTGGTCATGGTGGCCGATCGCACCGGGGGACAGTCGATCATCAATACCAACGACGTCGGCGACGGTCTGGCGCGCTTCGCGGTCGACCTCGAGAACTACTACTCACTGGGCTACCGGGCGCCGATCGAGAACCGGGGCCGCTATCACCGGATCGAGGTCCGTCTCAAAGATCGCCAGCGCGGCTGGAAGATCCGCCATCGCGAAGGCTACCGCGACAAGTCGGTGTCGCTCGAGATGAGCGAGGCGGCCGAGGCCTTCTTGGCTCATGGCTACGAGACGAATCCGCTCGAGGTGAGCTTCGCCATCGAGGAGCAGCGCGCCGGCAAGGGTGACACGGTCGATGTCTCGATCAGCGTGCGCGTCCCGATCGAGCGACTCGTGCTCCTGCCCCGGCCGGGCTTTCACGAGGCCCGACTGCGGATCTACTTCGGCGCCGTCGACGAGAGAGGGCGAAAGGCACCCCTGCGGGACCTGCCGTTCGAGCTCAGGATTCCGGACGACGCCCTCGAGAGAGCTCGTCGCGACTCCCTGGTGCGGGTGATCGACGCCACGATGCGACCCGGTCCCCACAAGATCGTGATCGGCGTACGCGACGAGATCGGGGCGGTGCGATCGATCGTCGGCCGGGGGCTCGCGGTCCGACCCACCCCGGACGGCGGGTCATCCCCCCGGTAGGGTCTCGGCCGATCGGTGCAGCTCCAGGGTCGTCGAGACGAACGAGGCTTCGCGCGTCGTGTCGTCGCGCACACCCACCGCCACCACATGAACGCCCTCTCGTAGCCGCAGTCGAACCAACAGCGAGATGAACTCTTGACCGCCGGGCGGTTTTCCGACTCGGAAGGTCTGCGCCTCGAAAACGCCGCCGCGCCGACGCGTGTTCTCGGTCCTGAACTGGAGGCTGAGCTGCGCCACCTCTCCCTCCTCGCCCGGGAGAAAGACCACGCTCTCGGCCGGGACGATCACGTGGAGAGGAACGATCAGGTGCTTCTCGCCGTCGCGCTCGACCGAGCCGGCTCCGAGCCGGACTCCCATCGGATTGTCGACCAGCCCGAGAAAGAGCGCTCCCTGGAGCCGCTCCGCCATCCTCACGTCGGGGTCCTTGTCGCGGTACCCCTCACGATGCCGGACCCGAAAGTCGTGCCCGACCAGGCGGACCTCGATCTCGTGATCTCCGCGGTCCCCTCCGTGGCGGGGATCGTAGGCGAGCGAGTAGTAGTTCTCCATCTCGTCGGCGACGGCAGCGAGCTCGCGATCGAACTCGTTGCGATTGAAGATGGCTCTCCCGCCCGTTTCCGCGGCCAGAACCGTCATTCCGTCCCGTTCGGTCGTCCTCATGAGCCCGTCGAACGACCGTGTCCCGCGTAGCTCGAGAAAGCCTTGATCCGCCCCCATCGAGAAGTTGCCCTCCAGGCCGCTCGTCTGCAGGGCGTAGATCGTGACCCGGTTGGCGTTGGCGTGGCGCGTCAGTCGATCGAAGTCGCGGCTCAGCTCCTCACCGAGAGGTAACAGGCGGGAGTCGTACCACTGTGGACAGAGGTCGTTGGCGAAAGCGATCAGGTCGGCGCCCGGGGTGCGCTCCAGACTGTCGCTCACGTAGAGCATCGTCTTCACGCCTCGAACACCGCTCAGAAACGCTGCCACGCTGGATAGGTGATCCAGGGTCACGGTCAGGCGCTGGCGGCTCTCGACGATGTAGTTCTCGATGTCCTTCAGGGCGCGTGGCATGAAATAGTCGCAGACTCGGTCGCCCGAGGGCCCACCGAGCGGGCTCGACGCGGCGAACTGCTCGGCGGTCTGCCACAGCTGCTGCAGATTGCGAATCACCAGTCGCTTCTCCACCGCCCCGCTGTCCTTACCCGCACCGGAGCGCTCCAGCCGGTCGAGGGCGGCCTCCGCCTCCCGCCGAGTCGATCCGAACGCCAGCTCGGTCTGAAGCTCCCGCCCCTGGCTGACGATCAGCATCCGCTCCGGGGGAACCCTGAGGTCCCACAGGAGCTCGCGGAGATCCCTCACGATCCGCTTCAGGCTGCCGGGCGCGAGGTGGAGTTTGTCCAGGTAGACCACCAGGTGGTTCGGCTGGCGCTCCGCGGCCCCACGGGCTCGAGGTTCCTCCCCAGCGCCCTCCCCGGCTGGCGACGCGGCGGGATCCGAGCCCTCGAGCAGCAGCCGGTTGCGCCGGATCTCCGCGAAGTAGGAGATCTCGACCGGCTCGCCATCCTCCAGCACCAGGAAGTCCTCCGGCCCGAGTCCTTGAATGTGCGCGCCGCGATCGTCGGTCACCCAGACCTCGACGTTGACCAGGCGCACCTGAACCACCTCTCCGAAGTGCCCCTCTTGAGGCTCCTCGGCCGACAGCCCGACAGGAGTCACCAGGACCCAGGTCAGGAGGAGCCACCCTGTCGCGATGGCGCGGCTCATTCTCATCATCTCTCCTCGGCAACGCATCCGATGTCGAGCCTACATCACCGCGGTGGATCGAGCCTCGCGGTGCCGACCGACGGCTACCAGGTGCGGGTCACCTTCCGCAGCTGCCGCGGGCTGTCCGGATCGTGCCCCTTCGCTCGCGCCAGGTGGTAACAGAACAGCTGCGCCGGAACCACCGCCACCACGGGACTGAGCCAAGCCGGCAGATCGTCCGGCAGCCGGACCCGCGAGGCACCCAGATCGAGGACACGATGGTCGTTCGACATCACGAACAGATCGGCTTCCAGGTCCGAGAGGCGCGCCAGCAGAGCACGGACGTCGTCGAGCACCCTGTCCCGGGGGGCGACCGCCAGAACAGGAAAGCCGTCCGCCACCAGGGCCACCGGGCCGTGCTGAAAATCGGCCGACGAATAGGGCTCTGCCACCACGTAGGTCGTCTCCTTCAGCTTCAGGGACCACTCGTAGGCGGTCGAGTAGTTGAAGCCGCGACCCAGGACGACGCACCGATCCATGGCCCGAAACCGGTTCGCCGCAGCTCCGATCTCGCCTTCGACCGCCAGCGCGGCGTGCATCAGGTCGGGTAGCCGGGCGAGCTCGCCGCGCCGCTCCCTCCCCGCCTCGGACCCGGAGCACAGCATGGCGATCGCGGTGAGCTGAGCGGTGTAGGTCTTCGACGCCGCGATCGCCTTCTCCGGGCCGGCCATCGTGTCGAGCACAAGGTCGGCGCTCTCCGCCAACGGGGACCCCGTGTCGTTGGTGATCGCCAGGGTCAAGGCTCCCTGATCGCGTCCCTCTTCGACCACGGAGACGATGTCGGGGGACTGCCCCGACTGCGAGATTCCGACGACGAGCGTGTCTCCTAGCCGTGGCGGCGTCCCGTACAAGGTGAAGAGCGACGGCGTCGCCAACGCGACCGGCAGTCCAACCATCGCGCCCCACAGGTACTTGCCGTAGAGCGCCGCGTTGTCCGAGCTCCCGCGAGCGGCGATGTAGATCGACCGGACATCGCGCCGTTCGATCTCGGCCGCGATGCGGCGCGCCGCCTCGCCTTGCGAGGCGAGCAGTCGCGCGAGCACCTCCGGCTGCTCGCGGATCTCCGCCGCGAAGCTCACCGTGCCGACTCCCGCCGCGCGGCGCTCGCTGTCTCGGCCCGTCGCTTCGCCGAGGCATCGCGGGCTGCTAACGTAACCGGGCACGACGCCCCGAAAGGAGCTCCCGAAATGCCGCGAACCGCAGAGGCGAGCGCCATCGCCGAACGATCCCCGTCTCCTCTGACCCAGATCCTCGTCACTCTCTCCAACCTCGTCTCCCGGGTGCTCGACCGCGACCCGTCTCCCGAAGGCGCGGCACGGCTGGGACACACCCGAGCTCCCTTTCTCTGCTGCGACGATACCGGAAAGAGACACCGCGTCAACGGTGCCGTTCCCTTTCTGGCCGTCTCCCTCGCCCTCTCGTGCGCGGCGTGTGCGCCGGACGCTCCGTCGATCGAACCGAGCCGGCCGCTCGCGAGCGACTGGGCGCTCGCCTCCGACGCCGTCATCGACGCCGATGGAGCCTCGCTCTCTACGCCCGGCTACGACACCTCCGGGTGGACCGAGGCGAGCGTTCCGACGACGGTGCTCGCGGCGCTGGTGGCGGCCGGCGAGTACGAAGAGCCGTATTTCGGCACCCGTCTGGCCGAGATCCCGACCGAGCGCTTCGAGGTGCCGTGGTGGTACCGAACCGAGTTCGACATCGACGACCTCACCGCCAGCACGCAGCTCGTCTTCCGCGGCATCAACTATCGCGCCGATGTCTGGTTGAACGGCGAACAGCTAGCGGCGGCCGACGACCTCTTCGGCGCCTTCCGGATGTTCGAGATAGACGTCACCGACCGCGTCGTCCGAGGCGCCAACGCTCTCGCGGTCCGCGTCCACCCCCCGCAGGGCGGCGATCCGACGATTGGCTTCGTCGATTGGAACCCGACGCCGCCCGACCACAACATGGGCCTGTGGCGCGGTGTCGAGCTGCGACGCACCGGAGCCGTCGCACTCGACCGGGTCTTCGTCCGCAGCGATCTCGACCTCGACACCCTGGAAGATGCGGCAGTACGGATCGAAGCCACGCTGCGCAACACCACCGACGATGCGGTCGACACCACGGTCGCCGGACGGATCGGCGATGCCATCGCCTTCGATCGACCGCTGACGCTCGGACCCGGCGAAGAGCGCACCCTGGAGCTCGGACCTCCGGACGTGCCTCAACTCCAGATCGAGCAGCCACGCCTCTGGTGGCCCGTCGGGCACGGTGAGCCCGAGCTTTACGAGCTCGATCTCCAGGTCACGGTCGGCGGGCACCCTTCGGACCGACGCGAGCTCACTTTCGGCATCCGCCACGTCGACGACTACGTCACCGAGGACGGCTATCGCGGCTACGCCGTCAACGGCAAGAAGATCCTGCTGCGTGGCGGCGGATGGGTCGACGAGCTGATGCTCGACGCCACGCCGCGCCGGCTCGAGGATCAGATGCGCTACGTCCGCCACATGAATCTGAACACCATCCGGCTCGAGGGCTTCTGGGGCAACTCCGACGCACTCTACGATCTCGCCGACCGCTACGGCATTCTGGTGATGGTCGGCTGGAGCTGCCAGTGGGAGTGGGAGGAGTACTACGGCGCACCGGTCGGGGAATACGGCGGCATCGACACGCCGGAAGAGATGGAGATCGTCACCCGTTCGCTCCGCGACCAGGTCCTCTGGCTGCGCAACCATCCGAGCATCCTGGTCTGGGTCCTGGCCAGCGACAAGCTCCCTCACCCCGAGCTCGAGCCGCGCTATCTGGAGACCCTCGCCGACGTCGACGCGACGCGACCGGCGCTGGCGACCTGCGCCGCCCGGGTGAGCGAGGTGAGCGGCCCGAGCGGCGTCAAGATGAACGGCCCCTATGCCTGGGTGCCGCCCAACTACTGGTACGAGGACACCGAGCGCGGTGGCGCCTACGGCTTCAACACCGAGACCGGACCCGGGGCGCAGCCGCCGCCGATCCAGTCGATCCAGCGCATGCTGCCCGAGGAGAGCTGGTGGCCGATCGACGAGGTCTGGGAGTACCACTGCGGGCGGCACCAGTTCGACACCCTGGACCGCTACCAGGCGGCGCTCGCGGCGCGCTACGGCGAGCCGCTCGACCTGGCCGATTTCGCTCGCAAGGCCCAGGTCGCGAACTTCGAGGCGATGCGGGCGATGTTCGACGCCTTTTCGATCCGTCGACCGAAGACCACGGGGCTCATCCAGTGGATGCTCAACTCCGCCTGGCCGGAGATGTACTGGCAGCTCTACGACCACTACCTGGTGCCGAACGGCGCCTTCTACGGCGCCATGCAGGCGGCGCGACCGCTCCACGTCGCCTTCGACTACGGAACCCGGGAGATCGTCGCGGTCAACGACACGCCGCGCGAGCGCGCCGGGGGCTCGGTCCGCCTGCGCCTCCTCGACCTCGACTCGCGAGTTCTCCTCGACGAGAGGCGGTCGGTCGACCTCGGCGCCGAGAGCCTTCTCCGGCTGGGCGAGGTTCCACCGCCGACCACCGCCGGCGCCTACTTCCTCGACCTGCGGCTTCTCGACGCCGCGGGCGAGGAGCTCGCCTCCAGCCTCTACTGGCTGCCGCGCCGGAAGGACGTCCTCGACTGGGATGCTTCGACCTGGTTCTACACGCCGACATCGCGCTACGCCGATCTCACCGGCCTCGCGGGCCTGCCCGAGGTCGAGCTCGAGGTGGAGCACGAGATCACCCTCGCGCCCGCGGGGCACGAAGCTCTCGTGAAGCTCCACAACCCGACCGACAGGCTCGCCTTCTTCGTCGAGCTGCGACTCGTCGGCAGCGATTCGGGGAGTCTCGGCGCACCGGTCTATTGGAGCGACAACTACGTCTCGCTGCTCCCCGGTGAGAGCCGCGAACTGACCGCGTTTCTGCCTGCCCACGCGCTGCCCGGGGAGACCCCGCTCCTGGCCTGGGACGGAGTCAACGTCCCGGGTGGATGAGGAGAGCGATCGGACCGTTCAGGAGTCGGGCTCGATCAGCACGAACGCCTCGGTGCTGCGGACGAACGAGATCAGATACCCGTTGCAGTCGAGGATGCCGGCGAGCTCCGGGGCGAGCTCACCGTCGCGGCGTGCGAAGCCGAGCTGCGTGGCGTAGGCCTCGACGGCCCTCTTCTTCGAAGCCTCCTCGCCCGACCACATCGCCTCCGGCAGGCAGAGCTGCATCTCGTCGCCGTAGTCGGCGTCGTCCGGCAGAGCCGCCGGCCAGCTCGGGCGGAAGCGGTGTCCTCTGAGCGTCGCCACCCAGTCGGGATCCTCGCTCGCGCACTCCTCGCGAGCGCACGGACAGGCGACCGCACGCGGCGCCGGATACCAGCAGTCGGGGTGGCTCGTGTCCTTCGGAGTGTGCGCGTGGATGACGCCGAAAGCGAGCGCACGCGGCCGCTCGAGCTCGGCGTTCAGTCGCTTCACGAACGACCCTAGCGCGGCGTGATCACCGTGGCCGTCGAGCCAGTGGGTGGTCGCCACCAGAGCGTTTTCCGGAGTCGCCTCCAAGCGTTCGGAGAGCGTGTCGACGAGGGTCGCGGCACTCGACTCGATCTCCGGTCCGCCGCCGTAACCCTCGCCGCAGCCGCCGCAGGTCTCGCAGTCGGAGAAGTCGGAGCGACGGAGCGGACGGTCGCCCTCCCCCGCCTCGAAGTTCGTCCAGGCGGCGGCGATGCCGGTATCCGGGTAGCCCAGGAACTGCGGCGCCTCTCGGCCCAGAACGGCGGCCGCGGCAGTGCTCTCGGCACGGCGAACCTCGGCCAGGCTGTCGACCGCCTCGGTGGCGAAGTTCGACAGCTCCGCCGCGTCGCACAACGGTCCCTCGGTGGAGCCGTTCTTCCACAGCTGGCAGGCCTCGCAGTAGGCGTCGCCGTCGGTCGTGACGATCACCTCGACCGGCTTCCCTTGCCGCATGTAGGCAGCGGTGAGGCCGGCAAAGGCGAGCACCTCGTCGTCGGGGTGCGGAGCGATGACGAGGAGCGACTCGTAGCCGGTCAGCCGCTCGTCGTCGCAGACCGGCGCGGGAGGTGCCTCCAGCTCTGGACCCACCGGGTCGGGACACGGTTCGACCGCCCCCTGCGCCGCCTCCTGGGGCCTCTCCGAGACCTCCGCCGTACAACCGAGAAGGGCGAGCGCACCGAGCGCCCAAAGACCAGTGAGCAATCTCGTTTCCGTCGTTCTCATGCGAGCGATTCTAAGGCCCTGGCGGCAAGCGCGCCAGACGCCGGCCGGACCGACCTCCTCCGCTCGTCAGTCGAAGCCGAGCAGTCGCCGCACCCGGACGACTTCGTCGGCATAGATCGACGACGGTGCGGCCTCGACGAAGAGCTCGAGCAGCGGGCGCGCAGAACGCCGATCTCCCGACTCCCACAGTCGCATCGCGAGCGCCAGCAGGCGCCCCCAGGCACGCGCCTCGACGGCGCCGGCACGACGCCAGTAGTCGCGCGCGGCATCGACGCGCCCCTCCTCGGTCGTCATCACCGCCAGCGCCGTGAGCGCCGCCACCGTATCCGGCGCCGTCTCGAGGGCCGCACGATAGGCCTGCCGCGCCGCCTCGCGCCGACCGGCCATCAGCAGCACCGTACCGCGATGAACCTCGACCGTCGCCAGCTCGGGATCGACCGCCGCCACCACGTCGAGCGTCGCCAAGGCCTCTTCGAAGCGGCCCAGCCGAGCCTGGGCCAGGGCTCGCACCAGGCCGATGTCCGGATCGGGCTCGGAGAAGCGCATGTACGGCGCGGTCAGCTCGATCACAACTCCGCCACGTCCCTCCTGGGTGAGAAAGCTCGCCAACAGAGACAGCGACGAGTAGTCCTCGGGCCCCAGGGCGAGCGCTCTCTCAAGAGCTCGAAA
>JAWVZD010000025.1:0-9771 GCA_033722395.1 Thermoanaerobaculia bacterium
CGAAGCAGGCCTCGGTCATCTTCTCGAGCCGGTTGACCAGCGTCTGCGCCGCCGAGAAGGTGTGCCCGCCGATCAACACCATCAGGCGCCCGTAGCGGTCGAACTCGGTCCCGACCAGGCCGGTCAGGAACGGCGTCACCCAGGTGCCGTCGCCGCCGGCGTTGTGGCGCAGGTCGAGCACGTAACGCTCGACGCCCGCCGCCCGCGCCGCTTCCAGGGTCTCGCGGACGAAGTCGGCCCAAGGCCGCTCCGGAAAGGCCTCGAGCTCGTTGACCTGAACGAAGATCGCCGAGCGGTCGGACAGGACCTCGTACCACTTCGGGTCGCGCGGATCGCGTAGCCAGAGGGGTGTCGTCCGCGGTCCTCCGCTCCACGAAACGGGACCGTCGGGCAGGGGTGCCAGGGTGACCCGGCGCTCCTCGCCCGCGGCGTCTTCGAAGAGCAGCTCGGTCTCGGAGGCGGAGGGGATGATGCCGACTGCGGCCAGGACCTCCGGAAGAGCCATGCGGTCGGGCAGCAGAATGCGACGCCGCGAGTCGTTGCCGGCCGCGATCGTCGCCGAGGCGAGCTCCAGCGCTTCCTCGACCGCGGTCTCCCCGACGCGAACCACCCGCAGGCCGACGAGATCGCCGTAGCCGGTAGCGGCCGAGATCACGAAGAGGCCGTCGGAGAAGAGCCCGAAGCGGGTCGGTAACTGCGCGAGTGCGAGCTCCTCGTGAGCGGGTGGCTCCGTTCCCGAGTGCCCGGCTTCGAGCGCCGGCGCGAGGTCGCGATGCTGGTGGGGGAGGAAGAGGCGCGAGTGGCCGTCGTCGAGCCGGGCGACTAGTTGGCTCAGTCGAACGACGATCTCGCGATCCGAGAGTCGAGGGATGGTCTCTCGCAGCTCGACGACGGCGGCTGCCAGCTCGGCGCGCCGCTCCGCGCTCGCCTCGTCCGAGGCGTCCATCTGGTGAAACGGATCCGGATGGACTTCGTGGATCGACGCGGTTACCTGATCGAGGTCGGCGATCCACTCGGCGTCGGTCAGGACGCGGCCGGGGGGCGCCGCTGCGGCGGGTAGGGCGACGGCGCCGAAGATCAGAAGGCCAGCGATCGCCGGCGCCGGGGCGGGCAGGCGCCCGAACAGCGAAGCGGGGTCCAGGGGCATGACGTATCTCCTCGGTGTGAGGTCGAGAGAGTTGCTCAACGACGGGGTGGATGGGGATCCAGCTGCTCGACTACCAAGGTAGACGAACGACGCCCAAACGAAGTTACAGGGCCGCGGTGTCGACGATGGCAACCGATCCATACGGGTCGGCGCGGGCGCCGTCCCGCGCCGGGTGATAGCCGAGAGCTGGCAAGCGTCTCCTACGACCGACGAACTGCCGGCGGGTGGTACCCTTCCGCCGACCGAAAGCCACGATCCCGGGACGACGCGGTTGCCTCGGCGCGAACTCGAGCGGGAGAGCACGAGATGACGAATTTCACCTTCGGACGACCACCCACCCCGATCGCATCGTTACCAGCGTCTTCGGGGCGGCGGTGGCGTATCCGTTCGTTGATCACTCTCGCCGGGTTCGCGGCGGTTCTCGCCGGTGTCCCTGCGCAGGCTCAGCACGCCTGCGTCCGCGGCCTCGGGATGGAGAACCAGCAGATCTGGTGGACCGGCGGGAAGAACTCCAAGTTCGTCATGGACTTCACCTCCGGATCGCCGCGACTCGGCACCGACGGGATCGGTCAGACGCGCTCCATCGAAACGACCGCCGTCTACACCACGGCCCGAGGGGAGCTCCTCGTCTACACCGATGGCAACGTGATCTTCGACGGCCGCAGCCACGAGGAGATCGGTCGCGGTGTGGGTGGCAATCCTTCGAGCACCGAGGCCGCCCTGATCGTCCCCGCGCCGGGCGGCGATCCGACCAACGACTTCTACGTCTTCGGCAATACCGCCAATACCACCGGCGAGATCCAGTACACCCGGGTCGATCTCGCGACCGGGTCGATCGGTGAGATCGTGGTTCTCGACGGCGGAAGGATCTTCGGCGAGTCGCTCGGCACGGTTCCCCACGCCGACGGGAACGACTTCTGGATCCTCTCCGTCACCCATCGCGACCCCGCAGTCGCCGCCTACCGGATCGGTCCCACGGGCGTCAGCCAGACGGGTGTTCTCTCGCCGTTGACCGATCTACCCGACGGAGCCACCGCCAACCGGGGCAGCATCGTCTACCACCCCCCGACGGGCCGGCTGGCCTTCACCTTCTACAGTAGCGGCTCGAGAGGCCCCCTGCTGTACACGGCGGACTTCGACGAGGCGACCGGCGAGGCGAGCGGGTTCCGCCGCTTCGACCACGGCGGCTACGGCGTCGCCTTCTCACCCGACGGATCGAAGCTCTACTTTGCTCTGAACTACGGTGGACCCCTCGATCAGCTCGATCGGGAGACCGGCGAGGTCCATCGTGTGTCGACGAGCGGCTGGGCGATGCCCAGGCTGGCGCCGGACGGCAAGGTCTACGTCGTCGCCTACAACCGCACCTCGATGGGTGTTCTCCACAATCCCGACGCCTCGTTCGACGCGCTGCGATGGGAGCCGAAAGGTGTGGAGCTCCCCGAGGGCGCCCGAACGGCGTACTCGCTGCCGAATCAGGTCTACGCGCCCTGTGTCGTCAACTATCCCGAGCAGCCCCTCGCCACAGGCTCCTTGGCGCTCGCGGTGGCGGAGGGCGTCGCCGCCGAGACCCTCACGCCGGAGACCCTGGAGGTCGTCCTCGACATGTCGGGCAGTATGTGGGGGCAGGTCGAAGGACGGGCGAAGTATCTGATCGCTCGCGAGATCGTCGCCACCACGGTGCGAGAGCTGCCGGCAGAGGTCGAGGTCGGCGTGCGGGTCTACAGTCATCGCAGCGGGGCCTGTTCGGATTCGGAGCTCCTCGCTCCGATCGGTCGAGCGGACAGAAGGGCCCTGGTCGATCGGATCGGGGAGCTCGTGCCGGGGCAGGGGAAGACGCCGATCGGCTACTCGCTCGAGCAGGTCGCGGCGGATCTGGCCGGACGCGAGGGAGGCAAGGCGATCGTCCTGGTCAGCGATGGGCTGGAGACCTGTGGCGGCGATCCGGTGTCCGCGGCGCGGGCCCTCTGTGAGGCCGGGGTGGGGATGCGGGTGCATACGGTGGGCTTCGACGTCGGCGGCGCGCCCGAGGCGGTGGAGCAGCTGCGGGCGGTGGCGGAGGCGGGGTGCGGGCGATTCGTCTCGGCAGGGAGCGCGGACGAGCTGCGGAGCGCCCTGCGGACCGCCGGCAGCACGTCGTTTACGGTAACCGATTCGGCGAGCGGTGAGAGATGGACCGGTACGGTGGGCGGCGCGCGCCTCGAGGTGGCCGCCGGCACCTATCGCTTGCGGATCGATGGAGATCCGCCGACCGATCTGGGCGAGGTCCGGGTGGAGGCCGGCGAGAAGGTAACCCTGTGGTTGGAGCGTGGCCCCGAGGGTCTGCGCGCGGTACCCGATGGCGGCTCGCGCCACGACTGAGGGGCGACCTCGATCCGAGCCGGTGGGCCGCGCTCGCGGGCACACCCCTCAGCGGATCCGGTTTACCCAGTTGCTGTGGCGCAGGTAGCGCGTCGCGACGCCGTCCTCGCCGATCTCGAAGAGGAAGGTCTCTCCGGGGATGCTCTCGTCGTCCTCTCGCACTCTGACGAAGGTGTGCTCGCCGCTCTTCCGTAACGGTGCCAGCGATTCCTTCGGGTCGCGGCTGTCGAGGTCGACCTCGGCGAGGCCGTCCTGCCAGCGCACGATCGCCGTCTGGCCCCAGATCGAGCCGTAGACGCCGACGTAGGCGTCGAGGGCGGGGTCGCGCTCTGGAAGGTCGTCGGGGTCCTCCAGCGCCGCGGCGACCGCGGGACCGACGAAGTCGAAGCCGCGCAGGGTGTAGAGGCCGGTCTCGGTGCCGATGGCGTTCGACAGCGCGATCACCGCCAGGCGGGCGTCCGGCTGGTAGCGGAAGTGGGTGTAGTAGCCGGGACAGCCGCCGCCGTGGGTGACGAACGTGCGGTCGCCCTCGCGCGACACCGCGAAGCCTAGGCCCCAAGTGGTCTCCCAATCGGGATCGACCCAGTGGACGCGGTGCATCTCGCGCAGCGTCGAGGCGCGGAGCACGGTCTCGCCGCCTTCGTCGAGCAGACGCGACTGCCAGGCGGCGAACTTCGCTAGATCGACCGCCGAGGAGACGAACCCGGCCGCCGGGGCGATGCCGGCGATGTCGAACAGCGGCACCGGATCGCGGCTGCCGTCGCGCCCGAGGGCGGTGTGGCCGACCGCCAGGCGGTCGCGCGGCACGTCACGCGGGATCTCGGGGAAGGTGCTCGTCATCTCCAGCGGGTCGAGAATGTGGCTCCGCATGTACTCACCGAACGGCTCGCCCGACACCGCGGCGACGATCTCGCCCGCCAGGGTCAGACCGAGGTTCGAGTACTGGAAGACACGCGACGCCGGATAGAGGGTCTTTTGCTCGGCGAGGCGCTCGACGATCCGGTCGTGGGTCGGGAAGGGATAGTCCTCCGCCGTCCAGTACGGATAGTCGGACTCGCGCGGTAGCCCGGCCGAGTGGGTCAGCAGTCCACGAATGGTGATCGGCTCGTCGTTCGGGTGGATGTCCTGGATGTCGAACCAGTCGAGATGCTCGGCAACCGGGTCGTCGAGCCGCAGGCGCCCGGCGTCGCGCTCGCGCATCACGCCGACGCTGGTGAAGAGCTTCGAGATCGAGCAGATGCTGTACAAGGTGTCGGCCGTCGCCGGTCGGTCGGCGGCGGGATCGGCGAGGCCGAAGCCCCCGGCGGCGAGGAGATCCTGATCGTGCACCACGGCGATCGACACCGCGGGCACGCGGTCGATGGCCGCCTGGTACTCGACCCATTCCTGCCAGGCGTGGATGGCGTCGGTGACGCGGGGGTCGTCGGACAGGTTCGGGGCCTCGGCGGCGACAGCTGGCAGGGTGGCGGCGAAGAGAGCGATCGACAGCGCGGTGCGTACGTTCATCGGCGGATCCTTTCTCCCGGGTCGACCGGTCGATCCGGGTGGTCGTGGCCTCGAAGTCGGCGCTCGCACCAGAACCGAACGGCGGCGGCCGTGGCGAGCAGGAAAGCGAGGCCGAGCGTATCCTGGGTCCGAGGCTGGAAGAACATGAAACCGATGTTGACCCCTTGATGGTAGAGCATGGCGACCAGGAGGTTGCGCCCGGACAAGAGGAAGAAGCTGTCGATCAGCAGGGAGTGGCCCGCCATCTCCAGGAACGAGCGGGCGTTCGGGGAAACGCCGAGAACTACCAAGAGCGGGATGTGCCAGACCCACCAGAGAGCCGCCACGACCGCCGATCCGGCAAGGGGTCTCGATCGCTGCGCGAAGCGGTCGAGAAGGTAGCCTCTCCAGCCCGGCTCTTCGCCCAGCGGACTGCCGATCATGGCGACGACGAAGGTGAAGGGGATGACGAAGAGAAGAGCCCAGCCGACCTCTTCGACGACGTCGGGCCGCAGGATCGTGACCTCGACTCCCGGTGTGACGGTCGCATCGAGCAGGGCCGTGACGACGGCGATCGAGATCGGGACGACAGGCGGGAGCAGGAGCCACCGGAGCGCCACACGGCGAAAGCGGATCGTCCGTAGCACCCCATTGACGAGACCGGGCTCGTCGCGTAGCCGCTGAATCGCTACCAGGGCCAGCAGCGGCGCGAAGGCCCCGAGGGTCTGACAGACGAAGAGTGCGACCGGATACGGAACCGGTAGAGTCACCACGCCCGAGACGTGGAGCAGGAGCGGTGTCCACGCACTCCAGGCGATCCCGATCGCGAGCCCGGCGAACAGGAACGGGTGGAAGCTCTTCCCGGCGGCGGAGCCGGTGGTCCTCTCGGCTCCGTGAGCGGTCGTCTCGGAACGCTCCAGCTCGGCGGGCTCTTCGCTCGGCGTCGTCTGCCCCGTTTCGTTCACGCCCCGGTCGTCCCAGACGCTCCAGGGGCCACCCTTCGCGGGGCCCCCAGCGGGGGACGTCCTTGCGGATCTCGTTCCCCGGGTCGCATCTGGGCTCCTCGGACTGTCCCGGTCCGGCGATCAAGAGTGCGGACTCATCGCGTCCTTGTCAAGATCGCGTCGGGTGGAGCCGACTCTCGGCGTCGGTACCGGTTCCCATCTTGCGGTACGCTCGTCCGATCCCGATGATCTCCGTCCGCTCGCTATCCAAGGACTTCGAGGTGCACCGTAAGCGCCCCGGTTTGGCGGGCTCGATCCGCTCGTTGGTCAAGCGCGACAAGATCGTCAAGCAGGCCGTTCGGGAGGTCTCGTTCGAGGTCGCCGAGGGGGAGATCCTGGGCTTGGTCGGCGCCAACGGAGCGGGGAAGACCACGCTGGTCATGATGCTGGCCGGGATCATCCACCCGACGGCGGGCGAGGCGGAGGTCCTTGGGTTCACGCCGTGGGAGCGCTCGAACGCCTTCAGGCGCCAGATCGCGCTCATCATGGGCCAGAAAGCGCAGCTCTGGTGGGACCTGCCGGCGGCCGATTGTTTCCTGCTCTTGCGCGAGATCTACCAGATCCCACGAGCTCGCTACGAGGCCGATCTGGCGAAGCTGGCGAAGCTCTTGCGGGTCGAGGAGGAGCTCGAGATCCAGATCCGCCGGCTGTCGCTCGGCGAGAGGATGAAGATGGAGCTCATCGCGGCGCTGCTCCACTCACCCAAGGTGGTCTTCCTCGACGAGCCGACCATCGGGCTCGACCTTTCGGCGCAGCGCGCGATCCGCGACTTCATCCTGGAGTACCGCCGCGAGCGGACTCCCGCCATGATCGTCACCTCGCACTACATGGAGGACATCGAGCGCCTGTGCGAACGCATCGTCATCCTGAGGCGCGGCGAGGTGGTCTACGACGGCTCGCTCGAGCGCGTCGTCGAGGAGTACACCGAGAACAAGATCGTCTCGGCGCAGCTCGCCGCGGCGGCGCGGCGCGACCCTCCCGATGGAGACGGCGGACCGGACCGCGAGGCGCTCGCGCGCCTCGGCGAGGTGCTCGAGCTGTCCGATCTCAAAGTGTCGCTCTGCGTGCCGCGGAGCGAGGTCGCCGAGGCCGCCGGGTGGCTCCTCGAGCACCTGCCGGTGAGCGATCTCCAGATCGAGGAGGAGGACGTCGGCACGATCGTCGAGCGGATCATGCGCGAGGACGCCGCCGGCGCGGCGGCCGGCGAGGACGGGGGGCGGCGCTCCGCTGCCCGGTCCGCGCCCGGAGAGGAGATGGGGCCGTGAGGCTCGATCTGTTCGGCCGCATCGTCAGCCTGGAGAGCCGCAAGCTGATGAGCTACCGGGTCGATTTCTGGTTGAACGTCCTGGTGTCGTTCGCCACCCAGCTCGCGGTCGCCTACTTCCTCTGGTTGGCGATCTTCGACTACACGGGGGCGGAGACGCTCGGTGGCTTCACCTTCGAAGGGATGGTCCTCTACTACGTGCTGGCGATCCTGCTGGGGCGGCTGGTGCGCGGCCAGGAGCGCGACCTCGCGGTGGCGCAGGACATCTACCAGGGGACGCTGACCAAGTTTCTGCTCTACCCGAGCGACTACTTCGGCTTCAAGTACGCGGCACACCTCGGAGACCTGGTCCCGGGGCTGATCCAGCTCCTGCTCTTCGGCGCGGTCAGTTTGATCGTCCTCGAGCTGCCGCCGGACCTCGGCATCACGCCGGCCACGGTCGTCATGGCGGCGGTGTTGGTGGCGGTAGCGAATCTGCTGACCTTCCTGCTCCGCTTCACCATCATGCTGATCGCCTTCTGGGCCGACAACGTCTGGTCTCTGAACGTCATGCTGCGCTTCTCGAGCGAGCTCCTGGGTGGGCTGATGCTGCCGCTGTCGCTGTTTCCGGAGTGGGCGCGGGCGGCGCTCGCCTGGACGCCGTTCCCGTATCTGTTCTACGTGCCGGTGATGACCCTGCTCGGCGAGGTGCCACCGTCGGAGTGGCTCCGAGCTGTCGCCGTCGCGGCCGTCTGGAGCGCCGCCATGGCCGGGATCGCTCTGGCGGTCTGGCGCCGGGGCACCCTGAGCTATACGGGAGTCGGGATTTGATCCGCTATCTGAGGCTCTACGCTCACTTTCTGCGGTTCTCGTTCAGCCGCGCCATGGAGTTCCGGCTCGAGTTCTACTTCCGGGTGGTGATGGACGTCGTCTACTACCTGGTGAATCTCGCCTTCTTCACCGTCATCTACCGCCACACGACGCTCCTGGGAGGTTGGGATCTCGACCAGATCTACATCTTCGTCTGCGGCTTCCTGTTCGTCGACGCCCTCCACATGACGGTCTTCGCCAACAACCTCTGGTGGCTGCCGATCTTCATCAACCGCGGCGATCTCGACTACTACCTGGTGCGGCCGATCTCGTCGCTCTACTTCCTGTCGCTCAGGGACTTCGCCGCCAACTCGTTCTTGAACCTGGTGATCGCGGCGGGACTGCTGGTCTGGTCCCTGGCGCGCTACCCGGAGCAACTCGGCGCCGGACGGGTCGTGCTCTATCTCGCCTTCCTGCTGGTCGGCGCCTTCATCTACTACATCTTGCGGCTCACCTTCATCATCCCGGTCTTCTGGCTGCACTCGAACCGGGGTCTGGACGAGATCATGTGGTCGCTCGGCAAGCTCGCCGAGCGCCCTCACCAGATCTACGTCGGCTGGCTGCGCATCGCTCTGGTCACGCTGGTTCCTCTCGCCCTCACCTTCTCGTACCCGGCGCACGTCTTGTTCGAGGGCCTGACCGCCGAACGCCTGCTGCACGTTGTCACCGTGACGATTCTCGGTACCGCCTTCCTGCTCTGGTTCTGGCGCCGCGGGCTGGCGAGCTACAGCTCGGCCTCGTCGTAGAGATTCGCGCCGCCGGGCTACAATCCGAGGTGATGTCGATTCTCAAGAACCTCTTCGGCCTGACCGGCCCGACGACTCAGCCGGAGGAGAGCGACGGCGACACCGAGACGGTACGGCGGATCGTCGGCGAGCTCGAGGCGCTCGACGCCGAGACGGCGCGCTATCTGGCCGCTTTCGCCTACATCCTGAGCCGCGTCGCCAACGCCGACCTCGACGTGTCGGTCGACGAGACCCGCGCCATGGAGCGCATCGTGCACGATCTCGGTCACCTGCCGGAGGACCAGGCGATCCTGGTGGTGCAGATCGCCAAGAGCCAGAACAAGCTCCTCGGTGGCACCGAGAACTATCTGGTGACGCGCGAGTTCAAGGAGATCGCCACTCCCGAGCAACGCCGGGAGCTCCTCGACTGCCTCTTCGCGGTCTCGGCCGCCGACGGCTCGATCTCGGTCGCCGAGGAGGAGACGATCCGGCGCATCGCCAGCGAGCTCGGCTTCGGACACAAGGAGTACATCGAGGCGCGGCAGCGCTACTCGGAGTACCGCGACGTGCTGAAGGGGATGTAGCCGCGGCTGCGGCGGCCTCGCTCGCGCGCGCGCCTCGTGGGGCTTCCTCTCTCCTCTGAAAAGAGCTTGACAATGCAAAGTATACGGTGCGAGTCTTGCGTTCGTGAACCGATCTTCGGTGCTGCCGACCTGGATCGGCGCCATCGTGGCGACCGGGCTCCTGCTCCTGGTCGGCGTGGTCCTCTGGCTGTGGGCGACGATCCCGGCGAGGCCAGACCCGGACCTCCTCCCGTCGCGCCCGCTCGGAGGCTCCGCGACGGCCTTCGTCGACGCCGTCGAGGAAGGACGCGCTCTGGCGCGCTCCCTGGCCGCCGAGGAGAAGCTGCCCGGCCTGTCGCTGGCGGTGGCGCTCGAC
>JAWVZD010000026.1:0-9737 GCA_033722395.1 Thermoanaerobaculia bacterium
ACCACCGAAGGGGTGCACCGGGTGGCGCAGCGTTGGCTTTCCCAGGGTGAGCTGGCCGTCGAGGTGCGGCCGTTTCCGAGCTATAGCGTCACCGAGAGCGACGTCGACCGCTCCAGCGGCCCGCCCGAGGTGACCGACTTCCCGAGCGTCGACTTCCCCGAGCGCCAGGAGGCGGTGCTTCCGAACGGCCTCCGGGTGGTGCTGGCCGAACGCCGCGCCGTACCCGTGGTCGAGCTCGATCTCCAGGTCGACGCCGGCTACGCCGCCGATCAGTTCGGGCTGCCGGGCACCGCCAGCCTGGCTCTGTCGATGCTCGACGAAGGCACCGAGTCGCGCACCGCGCTCGACATCTCCGACGAGCTCGAGCGGCTGGGCGCGACTCTGTCGGCGAGCTCCAACGTCGACATGTCGAGCGTGTCGATGTCGGCTCTCACCGAGAACCTCTCCGAGTCGCTCGACCTCTACGCCGACGTCATCCTCCGGCCGTCGTTCCCCGAGGCCGAGTTCGAGCGTTTGCGCCGCCAGCAGCTCGCCGGCATCGAGCGCGAGAAGGTCCAGCCGGTGTCGATGGCGCTCAGGGTCTTCCCGCGCCTGCTCTACGGCGAGAATCACGCCTACGGCAACCCGCTCACCGGTTCCGGCACCACCGAGTCGGTCTCCGCCATGAGCCTCGAGTCGCTGAGCGACTTCCACTCCACCTGGTTCAAGCCCGACAACGCCACCCTGGTAGTGGTAGGCGACGTGACCATGGAGGAGCTGGTGCCCGCGCTCGAGGCGCGCTTCGGCGATTGGAGCCCGGGAGAGGTCCCGGACAAGAACCTGGGGATGGTGGAGCACAAGTCCGAAACCGTCGTCTATCTCATCGACCGTCCCGACTCCGAGCAGTCGATCATCTTCGCCGGCCATCTGGCGCCGCCGAAGGACGACGCCGAAGATCTCGAGATCGAGGCCATGAACGACATCCTGGGTGGCGGGTTCACCAGCCGCATCAACATGAACCTGCGCGAGGACAAGCACTGGTCGTACGGTGCCCAGAGCCTGTTGTTCGACGCCGCCGGCCAGCGGCCGTGGTTCGTCTACGCTCCGGTGCAGACCGACAAGACGAGCGAGTCGATGGCCGAGATCGACGAGGAGATCCGCGGCATCCGCAGCGGCGGCGAGCGGCCCCCCACGGCCGAAGAGCTCGCCAAGGTGCAGGACAAGCTGACCCTGACCCTGCCGGGCCGCTGGGAGACCAACGATGCGGTGCTCGGCGACATCGTCCAGATGGTGCGCTTCGGCCTGCCCCACGACTACTGGGAGACCTTCCGGCCGGCGGTGCGAAGCATCACGCTCGACGACATCTCGGCTCAGGCCGACCGGGTGCTGCGACCGGATCAGATGGTCTGGGTGGTCATCGGCGATCGCGCCGAGATCGAGAGCGATATCCGGGCTCTCGAACTGGGAGAGATCCGACACCTCGACGCCGACGGTAATCCGGTCGGTCGGTAGGGCGGCAGAGGCGAATGATCGCGCGCCGCCCGAGCGCCCGGCTCGCCGGCCGCACTCTGTGGGTCGTCCTGGCGGTCGCGCTGCTTCCGGCCTGTGCCGGCGAAGGACCCACCTACGAGCCGGTCCTCGAGAGCACCGCTCTCGACGGTTGGCAGCCACCGTGGCCGGTCGCTCGGTCGACCGACGCCGGCACGGATGCCGGGCAATGCACCGAGATACCGCAGCGCTGGCTGGTCATCGGCTGGGACAGCGCCGACTGGCGCCTGGTGCTGCCGCTGGTCGAGCGGGGTGAGATGCCGAACCTCGCGGCGCTCATGCGGCACGGCGTCTACGGCAACCTGGCGAGCTTCCGACCGACGGTCTCGCCGGCTCTGTGGACCACGGTCGCCACGGGCTTGCCCCCGAGCGAGCACGGCATCCTCCACTTCTACAACCAGCAACCGCCACTCGAGCGCTGGTGGAGCCGTCTGACGAATTTCGGGCACCTCGAGCGGCGCCTTTACTCGAACGCCGATCGCACCGCGCCGGCGATCTGGAACGAGCTGTCGGCGCGGAACCGCCGGGTGATGATCGTCGGCTACCACAACACCTTTCCGGTGGAGCGGGTCGACGGCCTGATGGTGTCGAACTACCTCACGCAGGACACCGTCGCCGACCTGATGGAGATCGACGCTGAGATCGGCGAGGGCGGCAGCGACATCGCCTCCGGCCTCGTCTACCCACCCCGCCATCTCGACGAGGTGTTGGCGATCCAGGATCGGGTGCGAAAGAGACTCCCCGAGGCGGTACAGCGATTCGCCTCCTTCGAGAGCGACCGTGCCCTGCGGCAATTCCTCGAGCGCTCGCGCCGGCTCGATCCCGACGGCAATCAGCGCCCCTATTTTCTCAGCCGCGCGTGGCTCTACGACCAGGTCGTCGCCGAGGTCGCCGCGGAGCTCTATCCGGCGATCGAACCCGAGTTCGCGATGGTCCACTTCCAGAGCCTCGACTGGGCGGCGCATCACTTTCTCTACTTCGACCGCCCACACCGCTACGAGCGGTACGACTGGGACGAGGAGGTGCGCCGCGAGCTCGAAGCCCGACTGCCGCGCTACGCCGACACGGTCCAGACCTTCTATCGCCACATGGACGAGTGGCTCGGGCGACTGATCGGGCTGACCGACGAGGGCACCGCGATCGTCGTCCTCTCCGATCACGGCACCGGCCCGGGATCCGACCCCGATCTTTCCGGCTACCACGACGACGCACCGCCGGGGATCCTGGTGGCGAGCGGACCCGGTATCCGTCGGGGCCGGCGCGTCGAAGGCGCCACGCTGTACGACATGATGCCGACCCTCATGCGCGGCCTCGATCTACCGATCGCCGAGGATCTCCCCGGTCGCGTGCTGAGCGAGATCTTCTGTCCCGACTTCCTCGAGTCGAACCCCGTCGACACCATCGGCAGCTATCGTAGCGAGGCCTTCGTCCCGCCGATCCCGCGTCCGGCCGATCTCGACGAGGGCGTCCTCCGACAGCTCGAGTCGCTAGGCTATCTCGACTAATCCCCGCGACCCCCTGCGCGGCGTCGCCCGCCAGGCCGCCCGGACCCCCGACCACGCCCATCGTCACGTACAACTCGCGCTCGGCCCCCGCCCTCGCAAACCAGGCGGTAGAATCGTCTCGCGCCGGTCGGTGCAACAGTCGCTCCGGCCGGCGGAGCGATCGACCGCCGAGAGACCTCTTGAGCCCCGCTCCCCGAGTCCTGCTGATCGACCAGGATCCGGCCGACAGGAGCCGGACGGCGGCGGCCCTGATGGCACTGTTTCCGCTGCACCACCTACGGGAGGTCGAGCTCGGCACCGACTTCTTCGACGCCCTCAAAGGAGCCGAGTTCGACCTCGTCGTCACCGAGCTGACGACCCCTTGGGCCAGCTGGCCGTTCCTCCTCGGAGCGATCCGCGCCCTGCAGCCGCAGGCTGCGATCGTCGTCTACACGCGCGACACCGACCCGGCGAGCCACCGCGACGCCCGAACCGCCGGCGCGGCGGCCTGCGTGGTGAAGTCCGAGCGCGGGCTGCTCGATCTGACGCGGACGATCGATCGGATCCTCGACCCGGCGGCGGCCGACGCCCCGGCGATGCCGCTGCCCTCGCGCTCCGCCTCGGACGCCACCCCACCACCGGCCTCGAGCAGCGCCGGCGCCCGCCGCCAGGCGAGCGAGGGGGTCTCGGCGATACCGGCTTCCGAGGCGAGGGACGCCGCACCGCCGGGTTCTCACGGCACACGCTCCCGCATCGAAGGAGGGCACTCACGCGGCGCGGCGAACGAGCCGGCCCGGTCGAAGCGACGGTTCGACCTCCTCACCGAGTCGCTCCGCGGCCTGCGGGACCGCGAAGCCGGCGGCCCGGTCGCCATGCTCGCCGGCGTGGTCGCCCTGACCGCGCTCCTGACGGTCCTGCTGGCCGGCTCGCCGGACGACGCCGCGGAAGGTCCGAGGGCGGACGGCGCGGCCCGCGGAGTCGTCGCTGGCGAGGCCGTCGCCGGCCCGGGGGAGGGCGCCGCGATCTCTCCTCTCTCATCCACCAGAGCCTCCGTCCCGCCGCCCGCAGAGCGTTCCGCCGGCCCTTCCACCGGGCCCTCCGCCCAACCGTCCTCCGAGCGACCGCGAGCCGCGAGCCCGTCTGCCGCCACGCCGGGACGCCCGCTGGCGAGCGACGCACCGGTGGCGATCGAGCTGCGCCCGCGCGACGAGGTCTGGGTGCGACTCTATCTGGACGGCGAGAAGGTCCTGGAGAACACCCTGCGACCGGGTCAGAACCGCTTCTACGAGGGTCGCCGGATGGCCGACCTCACCATCGGCAACGCCGCCGCGCTGACCGTCTTCTGGAACGGCACCGATCTCGGCAGGCTCGGTGCCGAGGGCCAGGTGCGCCGTTTCCACCTGTCGCCGACCCGAGTCGGCTCGGGACCCGCCCCGCCGCTCGATTGAGCGGCCGACCGAGCGGGAGGCGCGGCTTCGACACGTGCCGATCTCGCCCCAGCCCCCGTCTCACGCCGGCGCTGCCGCCCGACCGTGCCGCGTCTCGAGTGCCTCGTCGGGCCGGATGAACAGCCACAGAACCGCTCCCAGCAGGGCGAAGAGCGAGCCGGTGGACAGCGCCGCGATCCAGCCGAACTGCTCGGCCATCCACGGCACCAGCAGCGCACCGACGCCGCCGACGGCGTTGCCGCCCGTGTTCATCACCCCCGAGGCGGCGGCGGCGCGCCGGCCGGCCACCGAGATCACCGCCGACCAGTAGGCGGCCTCGGTCAGCTGGGTCGCGCCGAAGCAGAGCGCCAGGAGGACGACCGCGAGGCCGGCGCTGTCGGCTGCCGCTCCCGCCCACAGCAGCACCGCGACCAGGGGCAGGCTCACCAGCGCCGGAATGCGGCAGCCCCAGCGGATGCCGCGCGCCCGTGACGCGGCGTCGCACCACCATCCACCGACCGCGGCGCCGACCGCTCCCACCAGCCACGGCACGGTGGCGACGAACCCCCCTTCGAGAGCTTCGAACCCGCGCACCCGGACCAGGTAGACGAAGAACCAGTTGAAGAAGATGTAGAAGACGTAGTTCATCAGGAAGTAGCTCAGGGTGAGCAGCAGGATGTTGCGATCGGCGAGGACGACCCGCCAGGCGCCCGGCTCGACCGGGCTCACCGGCGGCCGCCCCGCCTCGATCAGCTCTAGCTCGGCCGCCTCGACGCTCGGATGCTCCCCGGGCCGGTCGCGCCCGTACCACCACCAGAGCAACCCCCCCGCCAGGCCGAGCGGCGCCGTCAGGGCGAACGACAGGCGCCAGCCCAGACCAGTCACCAGCCAGGCGATGAGCGGCCCGGTGGCCGCCGCGCCCAGCGTCAACCCCGAGCTGCTGAGCCCGTTCGGCAGCCCCCAGCCGGCGACCGGAAACCAGTTGCCGATCGCCCCGGCGATGGTGGGGAAGACCGGCGCCTGGAAGAGACCCATCAGAAAGCGCACCGAGATCAACCCCACCAGCACGGTCGTCGTGCTGGTCAGGCTCGTCCCCGGCACCAGCGCGGTCAACAGGTTGAGCAGGCCCCAGGCGAGAGCGATCAGGGTCAGGGCGCGGCGCGGACCCAGCCGGTCGCCGAACAGGCCGCCCGGAAACTGGAACAGAGCGTAGCCCCAGGCGAACGCCGCCAGCACCATTCCTAGCTCGAGCGGCGACAGGCCGAGGTCGCGCATCATGCCCTCGCCGGCGACCGACATGTTGGTGCGCAGCACGTAGGCGACGAAGCTGAGCGTCACCAGCACGGCCAGCACCCGCCAGCGCACGCCACCGGGAACGCCGCGGCCAGACGTGTGGACCGTTCCCCTGTCCGGCTCCGCCGACGCCGGGCGCGGAGCCCCGTCGGCTCCCTCGGGTCGACTCGACACTCTCGGCTCCTCGACGCGACGGCGTCGGCACACGGCCCCACCGCTCGCGCCCCTCCTCACTGGCTGCAGAAGACAGTCGGCGTGACCCTACAGCATTTCGCCGGCGAGCAAGAGTCTGTATCCACCCGCGCTCCCCGTCTGCTACGCTGCGCCGGTTCGGATCGACAGGAGGGAGCATGAGCGACAGCATCCTCGATCGGCTCGCGCGCGGCCCGGTTCTCGGCGACGGCGGCTATCTTCTGGAGCTCGAGAAGCGCGGCTACGTGCAGGCGGGACCGTTCACCCCCGAGGTCAGCCTCACCCACCCGGAGGCGCTCGCCGAGCTGCACCGCGAGTTCCTCCTCGCCGGCGCGGAGGTGCTGCAGACCCTCACCTTCTACGCCTCGGAGGAGAAGCTCGCCACCGTCGGCCTCTCCGGCCAGGTCGAGGCGATCAACCGCGCCGCGGTCAGGATCGCCCGGGGCGTGGCCGACGAGGGCGGCGCCCTGGTGGCCGGCAACCTCAGCCTGACCTGGGCCTACGACCCGGCCGAGGAGGACTCCGCCGATCGCGTGCGCCGGCTGTTCGATCGGCAGCTCGAGCCGATCGTCGACGAGGGGGTCGATTTCGTCATCGCCGAGACCTTCAGCTGGCTCGGAGAGGCGCTGCTCGCCACCGAGCGGATCCGCGCCGCCGGCCTGCCGGCGATGGTCACCATGGCCTTCGAGCACGAACCGCGCAGCTACGAGGGGCACGGGCCGGGGGAGTGCGCTCAGCGGCTCGCCGACGCCGGCGCCGACATCGTCGGGGTGAACTGCCTGCGCAATCCCGAGACCACCCTGCCGCTCATGCGCGAGGTACGCCAGGCGGTATCGGGATTCGTCGGTTGTCAACCGGTTGCCTACCGCACCCCCGAGCACCAGCACGATTTCACCGCCCTCGCCGAGTTTCCGCTCGGCCTCGATCCCCTGCAGCTGCCGCGCCGCGCCATGGCCGACTACGCCGTCGCGGCGCGTGACATGGGGATCGACTACATCGGATCCTGCTGCGGCTCGGTGGCCTGCCACGTCAAGGCGATGGCCGTCGCCCTGGGCAAGCACTCGGCCGAGGAGCGCGAGTGGCGCTCGAAGAGCGGCAAGCCGATGTCGGCCTACGAGTACCACGGGCACGACGCGCAGGGCGAAGAGGAGTGAGCGGGCCGGTCGGGGCACCGGTCGAGAGACCCGTCCGGCGGAGCGAGTCGATCACCGAAGCGACTCCAGCGGAGGCCAAGTGAAACGCGAGTACGACACCATCGTCCTCGGTCTCGGCGGCATCGGCGCCGGCGCTCTCTACTGGCTGGCACGACGGCTCGGCGACGACGTCCTGGGGCTGGAACAGTTCGATCTCGGTCACCAGCGCGGCGGCTCGCAGGACCACTCGCGCATCGTCCGCTACTCCTACCACCATCCGGCCTACGTGCGCCTGGCGGCACGCGCCTACCGCACCTGGGCGACGCTCGCGGAGGAGTGCGGCGAGACGTTGATTCACGGCTGCGGCGGGCTCGACCTCTTTCCCGAGGGCGGCGCCATCCCCGCCGGCGACTATCTCGACAGCCTCGACGACTGCGGCATCCCGTACGAGCGCCTCGACGCCGCGGAAGTGAGGCGTCGTTTTCCACCGTTCCGTCTCCCCGACTCCGGCTGGGGCCTCTTCCAGTCCGACGGCGGCCTGGTGGCGGCGGCCAAGGCCAACGCGGCGCATCTCGAGGGCGCCCGTCGACGAGGCGCGGCGATCCGCGACGAGGCGCCGGTGACCGCGGCCCGCTCGATCGGCGACGACGAGGTCGAGATCGAAGCCGGCGGCGAGACCTACCGCTGCCGCCGGCTCGTGGTCGCCGCCGGTGCCTGGTCGAACACCGTTCTCGGTCACTTCGGGATGCGCCTGCCGCTCACGGTCACCCGCGAGCAGGTGGTCTATTTCGCCGCCCCCGACCTCGAGCCGTTCGCTCCCGAGCGCTTCCCGATCTGGATCTGGATGGACGTGCCGTGCTTCTACGGCTTCCCCGTCTTCGGCGAGCCGGCGGTCAAGGTCGCCGAGGACGTCGGCGGTGTCGAGACCACCGCCGAGACGCGATCGTTCGAGCCCGACCGCGAAGCGCTGGCCCGGATGCGCGCCTGGTGCGAGACCCACCTGCCGGACGCCCTCGGACCCGAGCACCTGATCCGGACCTGCCTCTACACGCTCACCCCGGACCGCGACTTCGTCCTCGACCGCCTCCCCGATCACCCCGCCGTACTCGTCGCCATCGGCGCGGCGCACGCCTTCAAGTTCGCCTCCGCCCTCGGCCAGGTGCTCGCCGAGCTGGCGATCGACGGCGAGACCGAGGCCGACCTGTCGCTCTTCGCCATCGACCGGCCGATCCTCCGACTCGACGACCCGCCGACCAACTTCTACACCTGAGCGGCGCGAGCGATCGCCCAGGACCGGCCCGCTGCAGGTCGCCTGTCGGGCTGACGCTCGAGCGCCTCGGCTCGCCGAAGATCGCCTCAGAGCTCGTCGCCAGGCGGTGACTCGCGCCGCCAGAGGTGGCGCAACTTCGAGCCCGCGGTGCGGGTGCGCTCGCCGAGCGACTCCGACAGCCCCCGCACACTCGAGGCGGAGGCCTTCGACGTGGCGCCGACCAGGGTCTTGACACCGTTCGAGACGATCGAGCCCAGGAGTGCTCCGGCACGCAACACGGCGGCGCGGCGCAGGCGGCGGCGCTCCTCGACCACCAACGCACCGCAGTAGCGCTGCGTGATCACCCCGACCCGCAGCGTCAGGAAGGCGTTGGTGGCTCCGACGAAGGTCGAGTTCACCACCAGGCCGGAGGCCGCGCCGAGGAACGGCACGTTCTGGGCAACGCCACCGACCGCCGACGAACCCAGCGTCGCCGCCAGGATCGGCTGGATCTCGCTCGCCACGTCGATGTCCTCGATCTCCGCAGCCAGGAACGCCGTCACGGCGACGTTGGCGTAGAGGCGCAGCATGTCGCGCGGGCTGGGCCGCTGGTAGTAGTGGCGCGCCAGTCGCCAGACGAGCCGGCTCTGGGCTCCCAGAACGAGCAGGGCGTCGAGTCGACCGCTCTGTGAAACGGCCGTCGCCAAGAACACCCCGCCCGCCGCAGCGCGGATGATCTCCTCCGCCTCCCGGTCGAGCACCGCCAGCGCCGCCTCGACGTCCCGGCGCGTCTCGAGCGGGTGCCCTCGCAGCCGCGGGTTGCCTCCGAGGCGCCGTTTCAGGGCCGCCAGATGGGCGTCGAACTCCGGCCCCTGGTCGACCTTCGGGGGTACCAGCGGCGGCGGCAGCCGCAGATAGAGGATCAGGGGCACGAGCAGCAGGGTGGCATAGACCAGGAGCAGGACCGTCAGGACCGCCGTCCCCGCCTCCGGGCTGATCTCTCCGGCGAGACGTACGACGCTCACCGTCTGGTTCACCACGAAGACGGCGAACGCCACGAGGACGAACGATGCCAGCAGCAGAGCGATCCTGGCGAGAGTCGAGCGCATCGGAAAAGCCTCCGACCACAGGATACCGCGAGCACGGCTGCAGCCCAGGATCTCAGTCCGGCATGCCACGCCGTCACGGCCCAGGCGATATCCTTTGGGGCGCCCCGACCTCTGCGCGCCGATCGAGGAGGGAACGACATCTTGGCCGATACCGTCCGCATCGCCATCGAGCAGAAGCTCGACGCCCTTCTCGCCCTCGTGCCGGAGATCGTCGCCGCCACCCTCGTCCTAGCTTTGTTCGCGCTCGCCGGCCTCGCCCTCGGGGCCGGCCTCGCCCGGGCGCTACGCGCCACCGGGCGCGCCGACCGCTACGTCCGTCTCAC
>JAWVZD010000027.1:0-9560 GCA_033722395.1 Thermoanaerobaculia bacterium
AGCGGGATGCCGAGCTTCTCGTAGGTGGCGAGGATCTCCGGGTCGACATCGTCGAGGCTCTTCGGTCCGTCGTCCTTCGACTTCGGTGCCGCGTAGTAGACGACCGACTGGTAGTCGATCGGCTCGTAGTGGATATTCGCCCACTCCGGCTCCTTCATCTTCAGCCAGTGCCGGTAGGCCTCGAGGCGCCACTCGAGCAGCCATTCGGGCTCCTTCTTCTTGGCCGAGATCAGCCGGACGACGTCTTCGTTCAGGCCCGGAGGGATGACGTCCTGCTCGACGTCGGTTACGAAACCGTACTTGTACTCCTCCGCCGCGTGGCGTTCGAGGAGGCTGTCAGTGCTCGATGCCATATCGTTCTCCCAAGCGTTCGTGCGCTCGTCGTCGTCTCTCGTTCGTCCTTCGGTTTCCGGGCGGTCGACTCAGCCAGCGTGGGCCAGATCGCGTCCCCGGTCCCCGAGCTGCACCAGCCGATCCGGTGCGGCGCTCGTCATCTCCGCCAGGGTGATCGCCGCCAGGGCGTGACGGATCGCCTCGTTGATGTGCTGCCAGTTGACGCGCACCGGACAGATCGGCTCCTGGTCGCACTCGCCGGGCGCCTCGTCGATGCACTCGGTGATGCCGATCGGCCCCTCGAGCGCCTCGATGATCTGCTCGACCGAAATCTCCCGTGGCGAGCGCGCCAGGCTGTAGCCGCCCTTGGCGCCGCGGTGCGACGCCAAGATCCCTTCACGCGCCAGCGTCTTCAAGATCTTGCTGACCGTGGGGTGCGGCAGCCGGGCGCCCTCGGCCAACTCCGGTGCATTGAAGATGCGGTCCTCGTGTCCCGCCATGTGGGTCAGGAGCACGATGCCGTAGTCGGCCGTCTTGGTCATTCGCAGCATGAGGGCAAGCCACCCCTTCGAATCCGGACTAAATTGGTCCGGATTCACGCTCCATTGTAGGGATCGAGGCCGGTGAAGTCAAACGTTCCTGCCGGCCTACGGCGGATCGGCCAGCATCTGGCGCAGCATCTCGTCCAGCAGATCGGTCGAGAACGGCTTGCGCAGGAAGTATGTTCCCGCCGGCAGGAGAGGGTTGCCTTGCAGCGCGCCGTCGCTGCGGGTGTAGCCGGAGATGAGCAGCACCCGCACCGCGGTCTCGCGTCGCCGGAGACGCGCCGCCAGCTCGAAGCCCCCCATCTCCGGCATGACGACGTCGGTAACCACCACGTCGACCGTCTCGCCCTGCTCGATCATCTCGAAGGCGCGCGCGCCGTTCGATGCCTCGAGGACGCGATAGCCGCGACGCAGCAGCGCCTTGCCGAGGACGTGCCGCACCGACTCGTCGTCCTCGACCAGCAGAATGCTGGCCACCGGTGCGGAGTTCTCGGAGTTCGTCATCGCGCCCTAGCGCCGTCCGAGCCTACGCCACGCCCTCGGGGCCTGGCGCCGCTTTCGGTCGTCGACCGAGCAGCACGATGAGCCAGTCGAAGTTGCCGCTGTGCTCGAGGACGATCAGCAGACTGCGAGTGAGCGGCACCGACAGGAGCATGCCGAGCGGTCCCCAGACGAATCCCCAGAACAGCAGCGACAGGAAGACGACCAGCGTCGACAGACGGAAACGGATCCCCATCAGCCGCGGCTCGAGGAGGTTGCCGAGGCCGATGTTGGTGACCAGGTAGCCCAACGCCACGACGCCGGCCAGACCGACCCCTTGCTGCACCAGCGCCAAGACCACCGCCGGCGCGCCGGCCAGGATCGATCCCAGCGTCGGGATGTAGTTGAGCACGAACGCCGACAGACCCCAGAAGAGTGGGAAGTCGAGACCGGCGAGCCACGTCCACAGGAAGATCACCGTGCCGGTCGCCAGACTCACCGCGGTCTTGATGCCCAGATAATGCTGCACCTCGAGGGCGATCTGACGCACCTGCTCCATCGCGATCCAGCTCTCGCGCGTCGACGCCACCGTCATCTTCTCCTGGAAGATGCAGGCCTCGGCGAGCATGAAGATGAGCGCCAAGAAGATGAGGGTAATGTAGGAGAGGACCGTCGCCACGCCCACCACCGTGCCGCGGATGACACCACCGAGGATGCTGTTGATGGTCTCGGCCAGGGCGGCCGGATCGAGACGCTCGGGAGCGAAGTAGTCCGCCAGCGACGACTGGCGCAGAGTCTCCTGCGCCTGGACGATCTGGTCCCGCAGCTGCTCCAGATAGGCCGGCGCGGCACTGCGCGCCTCGGCGACGGCGGCGTTGACGAGCAGCCCGAAGATCCCCAGCACGGCCCCGACGACCACGACGGTCAGCACGACCGAGAGCGAGATCGGCAGGCCTCGCTGTCGCAGCCACTGCAGCACCGGCAGGCTGAGAATGGCGAGGAAGCCGGCCACCAGGATCGGCAGGATGAGCGGCCCGGAGGCTCGCAGGCCGGCGATGACGACCACCGCGGCCGCCACCCCGAGGAGCGCCTTGAGGCCCCAGCCCGGCTCGCGGCTCACGGCGCCCCCCGCCCGGTGCGGCGGCGCCGGCTCATCCCGACGCCTCGTGGCCCTCGAGCAGGGCCTCGACCACGCTCGGTTCGGCCAGCGTCGACCCGTCGCCGAGATCGTCGCTCTCGCCGGCGGCGATCTGGCGCAGGATACGGCGCATGATCTTGCCGGAGCGAGTCTTCGGCAGACCGGCGACGAGTTGGATGCGATCGGGCTTGGCGATCGGGCCGATCGCCTCGGCGACCTGGTCGCGCAGCTCCGCCACCAGCTCCTCGCCCGCCTTCTCGTGGCCGTGCGTCGGTAGCACGTAGGCGTGGACACCGGTGCCCTTGATGTCGTGCGGGTAGCCGACGACGGCCGCCTCGGCGACCGCTTCGTGCGCCACCAGGGCGCTCTCGATCTCGGCGGTGCCGAGGCGATGGCCGGAGACGTTCAGCACGTCGTCGACCCGCCCGGTGATCCAGTAGTAGCCGTCCTCGTCGCGCCGGCAGCCGTCGCCGGTGAAGTAGAGGCCGGGGTAGCGTGAGAAGTAGACCTCGCGGAAGCGGGCGTGGTCGCCGTAGAGCGTCCTCGCCTGCCCCGGCCAGGAGCGCGCCAGGCAGAGATTGCCGCGCACGCCGTCGCCCTCCAGCACCTCGCCGGCATCGTCGACCAGCAGCGGTTCGATGCCGAAGAACGGCAGCGTCGCCGAGCCCGGCTTGGCGGGGGTGGCGCCGGGGAGCGGCGTGATCAGGATGCCGCCGGTCTCGGTCTGCCACCAGGTGTCGACCACGGCGCAGCGCCCGGCGCCGACGACGTCGTGGTACCAGCGCCAGACCTGCGGATTGATCGGCTCGCCGACGGTGCCGAGGATGCGCAGGCTGTCGCGGCGATGACGCTCGACGTACTCGTCGCCCTCACGCGCGATGGCTCGCAAGGCCGTCGGCGCGGTGTAGAAGATGGTGACGTCGAGATCGTCGACCAGCCGCCAGTAGCGCCCGGCGTCGGGATAGGTCGGCGTCGACTCGAACATCACCGTGGTCGCACCGTTGGCGAGCGGACCGTAGACGATGTAGCTGTGGCCGGTGATCCAGCCGATGTCCGCCGCGCAGCAGTAGACGTCGTCCTCGTGCAGGTCGAAGACGTACTCGTGGGTGAGCGAGGTGTAGACCAGGTAGCCGCCGGTGGTGTGGAGCACCCCTTTCGGCGCCCCGGTCGAGCCGGAAGTGTAGAGCACGAAGAGCGGATCCTCGGCGTCCATGCGCTCGGCCGGACAGATGGCGCGCTGCCGGGCGCGCTCCTCGTGGAGCCAGCGGTCGCGGTCCTCCTCCATCGGCACCTCGGCGTCGGTGCGCCGCGCCACCAGCACACGTTCGACCAGGTCGAGCTCCGCCACCGCGCGGTCGACGGTCGCCTTCAACGGGATCCTGCGACCGCCGCGCAGCCCCTCGTTGGCGGTGACCACCAGACGGCACTCCGCGTCCAGGATGCGATCGCGCAGCGAGCGCGCCGAGAAGCCGGCGAAGACGACCGAGTGGACCGCCCCGATGCGGGCGCAGGCCAGCATGGTGTAGGCCAGCTCGGGAATCATCGGCAGGTAGATGCAGACGCGGTCGCCGCGCTCCACGCCGTTCGCTTTCAGCACGTTCGCCATGCGCCCCACCTCGAGGGCCAGCTCGCGATAGGTGATGTGGCGGTACTCGCCCGCCTCGTCACCGGCCCAGACGATCGCCGTCTTGTCGCCCCGCGACTCGAGATGGCGATCGACGCAGTTGACCGCGGCGTTCAGCCGTCCGCCCTCGTACCAGCCGAACTCGACCTCGTCGAAGCCGCCGTGCGAGATCGTGCGCGGCAGCTCGAACCAGTCGAGCCGCTCGGCCTGGCGGCGCCAGACGCTCTCCGGAGAGTCGATCGACTCGCGATAGAGGCGCTCGTACTCCTCCATGCTGCCGATGCGGGCGCCGGCGGAGATCTCGGGCTTGGGCTGATACAGATCGCTCATCTCTCCTCCTCGAACGGACCTCCTCGATCGGACCTCCTCGAATGGGCTTTTCCGGTCGAGCCGCCCTGGATGGGCCAGGCTGAAAAACGATGTTACCGGAGAACGCCCCGCCAGAGCGCCGACACCGCGCGCGGCCGGCCTCAGTCCTGCGCCGACGCCGGCAGCTCGACACCGGCTTCGGCGAGGTCGCGCTCCCATCGCTCCTCCCACCCCCGGTTGGCCGCCGGGCTGGCCGGAGAGGGGTGGAGACCACAGCCGATCGCGACATCGGTCGACTCGAGGGCGGCGCGTGCGCGGCGCTCGGCGAAACGCCCGACGCCGATCACCCGGCGCGGTGCCAGATGGGCGATCAGTCGCTCCAGGGCTCGATCACAGATCGCCAGCAGCGGCTTTCGCTCGGCTACCCGGAGACGGTCCGGAGTGAGGTTCCGTCCGGACTCCTCGAGAAAAGCCAGCGGACAGTAGTTGGCGACGAAGTGGCGCTCGAAGAAACGCCCCGGCTCACCGTACCGGTCGGCCACCCAACCCCAGAGACGCCGCCCGCTCACCTCGCTACGCGAGCAGTCGAAGCCTTCGATGGGGCGCTTCGGATGCTGGTCCTGCGGTGGATCGACGCCGTCGTCGATCCCCAGCCAATCTCGTACCAACTCGACCTCGCCGAACGGCACGCCCGTCTGCACCATCCCCCAGGGTCCCGGGTTCATGCCCAGGAAGACCACCTCCTTGGTGCCGCTGCCGAAGCGGTCCAGATACTCGAGATGAGCTCGCCGGGCGTAGACGAGCGGATTGTAGACGTGCGCCACAGGAGGCGAGAAGGAGAGCTCCGCCAGGGCGTGCGACAACTCCTTCGTCCATGTGGCGAAAAACGACACGCGATACGACCACCCGCTACAGCCCGACCGCGGCGACTCGGAGAGCCAGCTCCCGGTCGTCTGGAAGGTCGCCCGGTTAGCTGATAGCTTGGTTCGGTGCACATTCTAATCCGCCTCTCCGGCGACGTTTCGATCAAGGCCAAGAACACTCGCAAGCGGTTCGTCCGCGAGATGATCGCCAACCTGCGCGATGCGCTCGAGTCCCACGGCGTCGACTTCCGCATCGAGCGCACCTGGAGCCGTCTGACCGTCGAAACCGACGACGAGCGGGCGGCGGAGATCTGCTCCCGGGTCTTCGGCGTCCAGTCGGTCTCCCCCGTCGAGCGCCGCAACTGGAACGACCTCGGCGACCTGGTGGCGCAGGCGACCGAGTTCTTCGAGCCCGAGGTGCGAGACCGGACGTTCGCCGTCCGGGCACGGCGCGGCGGGCCGGCGGTGGAGGAGATTCCGTTCAACTCGGGCGACGTCGAGGTCGATCTCGGAACCGCGCTACTGGCGACGGCACGGAAGGTCGACCTGTCGCAACCCGAGGTGACGGCCTCCGTCGAGATCAGGCGCAGCCACGCCGATCTGTTCACCGAGCAGATCGACGGACCGGGAGGATTGCCGCTCGGTGTCGAGGGCCGCGCCCTGGCGCTGGTCTCGGGCGGCTTCGATTCGGCGGTCGCCGCCTGGTTGATGCTCAAACGGGGAGTCGCGCTCGATTACCTCTTCTTCAACCTCGGCGGGCTGGCGCACGAGGTCGGCGTGCTAGAGGTCATGAAGGTGATCGCGGACCGCTGGAGCTACGGCTCGCGGCCGCAGCTCTTCGCGGTCGACCTGCGCCCCTCGGTCGAGGCCTTGCAGGCGGCGGTGACGCCGCGCTACTGGCAGGTAGTCCTCAAGCGGTTGATGATGGAGGCCGGCTCACGGGTCGCCGCCGAGGAGGACCATTGCTTTCTAGTGACCGGCGAGGCGGTCGGTCAGGTGTCGTCGCAAACCCTGCCGAACCTGGCCGTCGTCTCTCACGCCGCGACGACGCCGGTCCTCAGACCGCTCGCCGGCTTCAACAAGGAGGACATCGTCGCGCTGGCGCGAAGGATCGGCACCTTCGAGCTTTCCGCCGCGGTCGGCGAGTACTGCGCCATCCTGCCGCGCCATCCCGCGACCCACTCGGACGTCGAGACGATCGAGGAGGAGGAACGCGGACTCGACCGGGAGCCGCTCGCTCGGGCGGTCGAGAGCCGGCGGACGATCGATCTGAGAGCGCTCGACCGCAGTCGCATCGGCGCCGAGCAGCTCGAGATCGACGAGATCCCGGCGAGCGCCACGGTGATCGACCTGCGCAGCCGCGCCGCCTACGAGACCTGGCACTATCCCGACGCTCTGTTCATGGAGTACTCCCAGGCGCTGCGCGCCTATCCGTCGTTCCGCAAGGACACACCGTACGTCCTCTACTGCGAGGTCGGCCTGAAGAGCGCCCACCTGGCCGAGCTCATGCAGGAAGCCGGCTTCGAGGCGCACCACGTGCGGGGCGGAGTGCGCCAGCTCGAGCGCTGGGCGGCCGCCCCGGCCTGAGCAGACCGGAGCCCGGCATCGAGAGGATCACACCCGCCCAGCCCAAGTTCTTCTATACTCTCGACTTACCCGACTTACCGAAAGCCGAGCTTCACCCGGCCGAATGAAGTCGCACCTGCGGATCGACGATGGCTGAACCGTTCGAGAGTCTCGAGCCCGGCGGCGACTGGTTTCGCGCCCTCGCCGAGGCCACGCCGACCGCGATCGTGGTCTACCGCGATCGCCTGCTGTACGTCAATCCGGCCTGCGAGGAGCTGACCGGCTACAGCGCCGAGGAGCTGATCGAGCTCGACGACGTCTTCCAGCTGGTCCATCCGGACTCCCGCCGCGAGGCGCAGGAGCGCGCCGCAGCACGCGCCGCCGGCGAGCCGGTCCCGAATCGCTACGAGCTGGAGCTGGTGCGCAAGGACGGCGAGAGTCGCTGGGTCGACGTCAGCGTCGCCGAGATCGACTACGGCGGCGAAGCCGCGTTGCTGGTCAACGCGGTCGACATCCACGATCGCAAGATCTCCGAGATCGAGCACCGCCGCACCGAGGAGCGGCTGCGTCTGGCGCAGCGCGCCGGGCGGACGATCGTCTGGGACTGGGACCTCAGAACCGACGAGCTCACCTGCTCGGCGCCGGCTCTCGAGCTGGGCGGGCCGGGGATCGAGGATCATCTCCGTTCCGGGCAGGCCTTCGTCGAGCTGGTGCATCCCGACGACCGCGACAAGTACATCGCCGAGATCCACCGGGTGCTCAAGGGCAAGGACAGCCTCAAGGCCGACATCCGGATCATCGTGCCGAGCGGGGCGGTGCGATGGCTCAGTCAGCGCGCCGAGCCGATCCGGGACGACGACGGGATGGCCGTCCGCCTGGTCGGCGTGGCGCAGGACTTCACCGAGCGCAAGCTGGCCGAGGAGGCGCTGTTCCGGGAGATCGATCGCACCCAAGTGACCCTCGAGTCGATCGCCGACGGCGTCATCCGCACCGACGCCCGCGGCGCCATCGACTTCCTGAACCCGGTCGCGGAGCGCCTCACCGGGTACACGCTGGCGGACGCCTACGGACAGCCGATCGAGTCGATCTACCGCGTCTTCGACGAGGGCACGCGCACGCCCTCGTTCGACCCCGTCGAGCAGTGCATCCGCGAGCAGCGGCAGATCGTCATGCCGGGCAGCCGGCTGCTGCTCTCGGCCACCGGAGACGAGTACACCGTGTCGGACTCGGCGGTGCCGATCCGCGACCGCGACGGCGAGATCGTGGGCGCCGTGCTGGTCTTCAAGGACCTCTCCCAGGTACGCGAGATGGAGCAGGAGGTCCAGCACCTGGTGCGACACGACACGCTGACCGGTCTGATCAACCGGCGCGCCTTCGAAGAGGAGGTCGAGAGACTGCTCGAAGCGACCAGCGGCACCGATCGCCGGCATGCCCTCTGCTTCTTCGATCTAGACGAATTCAAGCTGATCAACGACAGCTGTGGCCACGCCGCCGGGGACGAGTTCATCCGCCAGGTCACCTCGGTGCTGGTCGGTAAGGTGCGCTCGGACGACATCGTCGCGCGCATGGGGGGCGACGAGTTCGGAATCCTGCTGCCCGACTGCGATCTGGAGCAGGCGCGCACCATCGCAGCGAGCCTGTCGGATGCGGTGCGGCGGGTGCGCTTCTCGTGGGAGGATCGCGTCTACGCCGTCGGCGTGAGCGTCGGCCTGGTGCCGATCTCGGCCGACAGCGACAGCGCCGAGGTGGTGCTCAAGGCGGCCGACGCCGCGTGCCACGTGGCCAAGGAGACCGGGCGCAACCGCATCCACGAATACCAGGAGGGAGACACCGCGATCGCCGAGCGATCCGGCGAGATGCAGTGGATCTCGCGCATCCACAAGGCGCTGGCCGATCAGCGCTTCTGCCTCTACCAACAGTCGCTCTCGCCGCTCAGCCCGGAGGCTTCGAAGGATCCCCTGATGGAGATCCTCGTCCGTATGCTCGACGAGGACGGCAATCTCGTTCCACCCAACGACTTCATCCCTTCGGCCGAGCGCTACCACCTGGTTTCGGCGATCGATCGCTGGGTCATCCGGCGCGCGCTGTTCGTTCTGTCGCAGCTCGCGCCGAACGTCCGCTTCATCCTCAACGTCTCCGGCCAGAGCGTCAGCGAGGAGAGTTTCCAGCACTTCGTCATGGACCAGTTCCGCGCCACCGCGGTGGCACCGGAGCGGGTCTTCTTCGAGATCACCGAAACTGCCGCCATCGCCGACCTGCAGCGGGCGATGCGCTTCATCTCGATCTTCAAGGGGCTGGGGTGCAAGTTCGTGCTCGACGACTTCGGCAAGGGGGTGAGCTCCTACACCTACCTGAAGAACCTGCCGGTCGATCTGCTCAAGATCGAAGGCGAGTTCGTGCGCCGGATGCTGGACGATCCGGTGGAGGCGGCGATCGTCGATTCGATCAACCAGGTCGGGCAGGTGGTCGGCCTCGAGACGATCGCGGAGTGCGTCGAGAACGAGGCGGTTTTCGAGGCCGTCCGCGCCGCCGGCATCGACTACGCGCAGGGTTTCTGGCTGGCCCGACCGGCTCCGCTCGAGCCGGAGCGTTGATCGCCGGAGTCCGGCGACCGCAGCACCACGGGCACCGACACCGACCGTCCAGACTCACGAAAGGTGCAAGCCGACGAGCCAGGCCTTGCGTCGGTCAGACGCCGACGG
>JAWVZD010000028.1:0-9419 GCA_033722395.1 Thermoanaerobaculia bacterium
CCGTTGTTCTGCAGCACGTTGTAGGCTTCGCTACCGGTCGCCTCGACGACGGCGCCCGCCAGCCGTGGCAGAATCCGACCGATCGCCGCCCCCGAGTCGGTCGACAGCTCGTGCAGAAAGGCGCGGCGCTCCTTCGGGATCACCAGACAGTGTCCGCGCGCCAGTGGTGCGATGTCGAGAAAAGCCAGCACGTGGTCGTCCTCGTACAGTTTGTGACACGGGATCTCGCCACTTAGAATCCGATCGAAAATGGTCTTGTCGTCACTCATAGTCGAGATTCTACCGCCCGACCACCAGCCTATCCCCGGTCCCGGGCGAGCCTAGGGCGATGCCCGAGATCGACATCCCGTTCGAGAAGGAGGCTCTCGACAACGGTCTGCGCGTCGTTGCCCACCACGATCCGAAGACGCCGATCGTCACCGTCAGTATCTGGTACCACGTCGGCTCGAAGAACGAGCGGCGCGGCCGCACCGGTTTCGCCCACCTTTTCGAGCACCTGATGTTCGAGGGCAGTGGCCATCACGACGGCGAGTACTTCCGACCGCTCGAGCTGGCCGGCGCGAGCACCATCAACGGCACCACCAACCGGGACCGCACGAACTACTTCGAGACCGTCCCCACCGGGGCTCTCGATCTGGCTCTCTGGCTCGAGTCGGACCGCATGGGACACCTCCTCCCCGCCCTCGACCAGGAGAAGCTCGACGAGCAGCGCGACGTGGTGCGCAACGAGAAGCGCCAGTCCGAGAACCAGCCGTACGGGCGCGTGCCAGAGCTCCTGTCGCGCTCGCTCTACCCGCCCGAGCATCCCTACTCCTGGCCGATCATCGGTTACGTCGAGGATCTCGATGCAGCCACTCTGACCGACGTCGAGAACTGGTTCACCACCTGGTATCGGCCCTCGAACGCGGTCGTCGTGATCTCGGGCGCGATCGAGCCCGAGAAAGCGATCGCCGCCGTCGAGCGGCACTTCGGCGACATTCCGCCGGGTCCGCCGCTCGAGCGACCAGGCCGCTGGATCGCCCGGCTGACCGACGACCGTCGGGTCGAGCTCGAGGATCGCGTGCCGCAGGGGCGCGTCTACCGCGCCTGGAACGTGCCCGAGCTGCTGACCCCCGCCTACCACCAGCTCGGTCTGGTGGCGCGCGCCCTGGCGCAGGGGAAGAGCTCACGCCTCTATCGACGCCTGGTCTACGAAGAGCAGATCGCCACGGGTGTCTCGGCCTCGTTGTGGAGCGGCGAGATCGGCAGCTCGTTCCTGGTCGAGGCGACCGCCGCACCGGAGATCGACGCCGCGGTCGTCGAGGCGGCCCTCGACGAGGAGCTCGACCGCCTGCTCGACGGCGGTCTCGTCCCGGAAGAGCTCGAGCGCGCCCGGCGCCGCACGTTGTCGGGCTTCCTGCGTGGCGTCCAACGTAGCGGCGGATTCGGCGGCAAGAGCGAGGTGCTGGCGCGCGGCGAGGTCTTCCGCGGGCGGCCGGATGCGTACCGCGACGCCCTCGACGAGGTCGCCACCGCCACGCCGGAGAGCGTGCTCGAGCACGTCCGGCGATGGCTCCGCGGAGGCTCGCTCGGCCTGACGGTGCGTCCGCACGCCGCCGCCCCACCGGTCTCGGCGCCGGCGGTGGAACGGGATCGACTGCCCCCGATCGAACCGGTCGAGGGTCTCTCGCTGCCCGCCGCCGAGTCGAGCCGTCTGACCAACGACCTCGAGGTAGTCTTCGTCGAGCGCCACGATCTGCCGCTGGTCCGCTTCGTGCTGCTGACCGACGCCGGCTTCGCCGCCGACCGACGCTCGCCACGCGGCACCGCCACCCTGACGATGAACGCTATCGACGAGGGGACCGGGCGGTCGAGCGCCATCGAGGTGAGCGACGAGCTCGCCCGCCTCGGCGCCACCCTCGGCTGCACCGCCGGCCTCGACAGCTGCCGCCTGTCGATGACGACGCTCGCCGAGACCTGGAGCGATGCCGCCGGGCTGCTGAGCGAGATCCTCCTCGACCCGGTCTTCCCCCAGCACGAGGTCGAGCGGCTCAAGAAGGAGCAGTTGGCGCGGATCCGTCGCGAGCTCGTCACCCCGGTCCAGCTCGCCCTGCGGGTGCTGCCACTGCTGCTCTACGGCGAGGATCACCCGTACGGCATGCCGTTCACCGGCTCGGGCTCGATGGAGGACGTGCGCTCGATCGATCGCCAGCATCTGGTCGACTACCACCAGCGCTGGCTCCGACCGCAGCGCTCGGTCCTCCTCTGCCTGGGAGACCTCGACCGAGCGGCCGTGGTCGAGCGCTTCGAGGAGATCCTGGGCGGCTGGGAGGCGACCCCGGTCGAGCCTCTGGAGCGCCGCCCCGTGGAGTCGCCGCGACGCCCCTGCGTCTTCCTGCTGGACCGGCCCGGCTCGATTCAATCGATCGTCTTCGGCGGCCAGCTCGTACCGCCGCGCAACCACCCGTCCGAGCTCGAGCTCGAGGCCTTCCACCGCGCCCTCGGCGGCACCTTCACCTCGCGTCTCAACCTGAACCTGCGCGAGGAGAAGGGCTGGACCTACGGCGCTCACTCGTTGCTGTGGAGCGCCCGCGGCCCGCGACCGTTGCTGATGTACGCCTCGGTGCAGTCCGACGCTACCGCCGGCACCATCCGGGAGATGGACCGCGAGATGCGGCAGCTGCTCGGTCCGCGACCGATCGAGGCCGAGGAGCTCGACAAGGTGCGCCAGCAGCTGGCCCGCTCGCTTCCCGCCCGCTGGGAGACCTTGGCCGACATCGGCAGCGAGCTCGAGGAGATCCTCACCTGCGAGCTACCGCGCGACTACTACGACGGCTTTCTCGACCGGGTCGCAGCGCTCACCGCCGACGGCATCACCGAAACCGCCGCAGCGCACGTCCGTCCCGACAGTTTCGTCTGGGTGGTCGTCGGCGACCTCGACTCGATCCGGGAGGAGGTCGAAGGGCTCGACATCGGTCCCGTCCGCCGCATCGACGACCGCGGCCGGCCGCTCGGCTGACACCCCGCCGAATACAACGAGTCGTCGGCCGCGCCCCGATTCCGACGAGCCGGGTCCCTACGGGCCGGGCTCCTACGGGCGGCGAAAGCGAGTCACGGTCGCCGCGCTCCCGACTCAGCTCCCGGCCACGAGGCGGATCCAGAGATAGACCGCCCCGAGCACTCCGAGCAGCGCCAGGGCGCTCCATGCGACGCCCCTCCACCACCCGGGGGGTCGCATCGTCGACGGGATCTCGGGAGCGCAGACCGCGCGCAGGTTGAGATACCCGATCACCGGCGCGGTCAGGAACGACAGCGTGGTCGCCAGGTCGATCAGTGTGGTGAAGCTCCGCTGCAGATAGACGATCAGTCCGAGCGCACCCAGCATCAGGACGGCGAGGATCGGCCAGTAGGCGCGGCTCGGGTCGCGCAGGGCGTCACCGGCGCTCCCGGTCGCGGCCGGTCGGAGCAGGACCGAGCCGAGATGGGCGAGGACGCGCGGGAAACCGTCGCTCACCGCCAGCGTGGTGGAGAACATGGTGGTGAAGGCCGCCACCAGCAGCACCGGCCGGCTCCACTCGCCGAGGGTGGCGACGTAGACCTCGACCAACTGGGCGGCGAAACCCCCGGCGCTCCCCGCCAGCGGCGCACCGCTCGGCCGCAGGACGAGGGCTCCGAGGGTCAGGAAGGCGAGAGCGATCGCCACGGTGCCGAAGTAGCCCAGGTTGAAATCGAACCGCGCTTCCCTCCACGAGGCGCGGTGCGCCGTCTGCCGTCCCCGCTCCAGGGTCCACAGCGAGTGCCAGGCGGCCGCATCCATACCGGTCGGCATCCACCCCAGCAACGCCACCAGAAAGGCGATGGTCGGGCCGTCGAGCTCCAGCGGCGGAGAGGCCGGAGCCTCTCCGAACCGCTCGAGCGCGACGACGAAGGCGATCAGGGTGGAGAGCGCCAGCAGGACGATAATCGCCTTGATGACACGGTCGAGGAGCGGAAACCGCCCCACCACCAGGATCAGAGCGCAGACCGCCAGCGCCGCCGCCGACCAGCCGACCGCCGAGAGCGCCGCGCCGAAGAGCGCCTGCGCCAACCCGCCGGTGACCAGGGTGACCGCCGCCAGCACGGTGAACATCGTGCCGACGGTGACGACCAGATAGACCCCTACCGCCCAGCGGCCCTGGGCGACGTAGCCTTCGATCAGGCTCCTCCCCGTCGCCACCGCGTAGCGTGGCCCGGCCTCGAAGAGCGGATACTTGAGCAGATTGACCAGCACGACGACACCGACGAGCGAGAAGCCGTAGAGCGCCCCGGCCCGCGTCGACTGAACCAGGTGCGACACCCCGATCGCCGTCGCCGCCCACAAGAGTCCCGGGCCGAGCGCCTTGAGGTATCCGCTAAAGCCAGACATCTGGCGGCGATTCTACGGTGTCGACCACTCTGCTACTGTACGCTCACCGTACGACGCCATGCCCGTCCACGAGATCCGCCATCCGTTGGTGCAGCACAAGCTCGGTCTGCTGCGCGAGTGGGACGTCACCACGAAGGCGGCGCGCGAGCTGACGGCCGAGATCGCCACTCTCCTGACCTACGAGGCGACGCGCGATCTGCCGACCGAGCGTTGCGTGGTGACCGGCTGGGCAGGGCCGGTCGAGGTCGAGCGGATGCAGGGCAAGAAGATCACCCTGGTGCCGATCCTGCGTGCTGGCCTCGGCATGCTCGACGGTGTGCTGCGACTGATCCCCGGCGCCCGCACCAGCGTCATCGGCCTCTATCGCGACGAGGAGACGCTCGAGCCGGTCCCCTACTACGACCACCTGGCACCGGCGATCGCCGAGCGCACCGCGCTGGTGCTCGACCCGATGCTCGCCACCGGCGGCAGCCTGATCGCCGCCATCGACAAGCTCCGAGACGAGGGTTGCCGGCAGATCCGCGGCATCTTCCTGGTGGCGGCGCCCGAGGGCATCGCCGCGCTGGAAGAGAAACACCCCGACGTCACCATCTGGGTGGCGGCGATCGACGAGCGCCTGAACGATCGTGGCTACATCCTCCCCGGCCTCGGCGACGCCGGCGACAAGATCTTCGGCACCAAGTGAGGCCCGGCGGGCCGCTGGAAGCCGACCAACGGCTCTTCGCATCGGCGTCGGCTTCGAGCCCGATCGTTTCGCCCACGAGCGAGCGCCAGAAATTCGCTTGCGTCGGCGGGCGGTAGCTGCTAATGTCCCTTTCGGCGATCGGCCAACGGATCGGTCGACTCGTTTCCCGCCTGAAGCGACCTCTGCTACCGACTGCAGCTCTGTCACTTCCGAGAACCGAGACCACATGGATCCACTGGTGTGCACCTCAGCCATGGTGGCTGGGGACGAAGCACTCGATCGCCGCAACGAGAATCGCCGTCGAGATCACACGATCGAGAGACGGCATTAGGTAGGAGTAGCAAATGAGCACAACCGGTACAGTCAAGTGGTTCAACGACGCCAAGGGCTTCGGCTTCATCACCCTCGCCAACGGAGGCGGAGATTGCTTCGTGCATTACTCGGCCATCCAGGGCGACGGGTTCAAGAGCCTCGCCGAAGGTGATCGCGTGAGCTTCGATCTCGTCCAGGGCCAGAAGGGCCCGGCGGCCGAGAACGTCGTCAAGATCGGCTGAAGAACCACCGAATCACAGACGATTCAGGCCACCCCGAGGGGACTCGGGGTGGCCTTTTTTTTGCCCTGGCGTCTCTGTTCGATCCAGCACCGCCCAGGCGCCGGCGCCAGCATCGAGCGGTGAACGACTACTGCTCGGACTGGGCGGACGACGATGCCGCAGCGGCCGCATCGTCCTCGACTGCCGCCAACGCCTCGAGGCGGGCGGCTTCGAACTCGTCACCCGGATTCCAGCGCGGCATCTCCGGGGTCTCGGCGACCTCCAGCCCGACCAGGAAGGCGAGTTGCGCGTCCTCGATCATGCCGGCGAAGCTCCAGTCGTCGGTGAGCTCGTCCGACGGCTGATGGTAGTGCTGCTCGACGTACTCGGAGATCTTCTCCTCGCCCCATCCCTCCGGCCGGCCGACGAATTCGGTCGGCGTCGAGATGTAGAGCGCCGGCACGCCGATCTTGGCGAAGTTGAACTGATCCGAGCGGTAGAAATAGCCCTTGTCAGGGTGCTGATCACCGCGCACCTCGCGCCCCTGCTCGGCGGCGTACTTCTCCACCACCGTATCGAGTGACGACTTACCGTAGCCGATGAAGGTCAGGTCCTCGGCCTGGCCCCAGATATTGGCGCTGTCGAGATTGACGTTGGCGGCGATCTTGCCGGGCGGGAAGGTCGGATTGCGGGCGTAGAACTCCGAGCCCAGCAGCCCCTGCTCCTCGGCGGCGGCGAACAGGAAGAGGATCGAGCGACGGGGTGTCTCGGGTAGCTGCATGTACGCCTCGGCGATCGCCAGCAGCTGGGCGGTGCCGCTGGCGTTGTCACGCGCGCCGTTGTAGATCGCGTCGCCGTCCTCGTCCGGCTCTCCGACACCCAGATGATCGTGATGCGCAGTGTAGACGACGACCTCGTCGGCGAGGTGCTCGTCGCTACCGGGAACCAGTCCGAGCACGTTGGCGGTCTCGGCCTTGCGGATGGTGTTGTCGAGCTCGATCGAGGTGATGACGTCGAGCGGCACGGGCTCGAAGTCGCGGCTGCGGGCCGCCTCGACGAGCTGGTCGAGATCGAAGCCGCCGAGCGCCACCAGACGGCGGGCGGCGTCCTCGGTCACCCAGCCCTTGACCTCGACTCGCGGCTCGCCCTGGGTCGGCAGCTCGAACTGCTCGCCGGTCCAGCCGCTCTGGACGACGTTGAACGGGTAACCGGCCGACGGCGTCGTGTGGATGATGATCGCGCCGGCTGCGCCGACCTCCGCCGCGATCTCGTACTTGTAGTCCCAGCGGCCGTACCAGAGGCGCCGCTCGCCGGCAAACAGCTCCTCGTCCCAGTCGGGATCGTTGTTCATCATCAGCAGGACCTTGCCGGTCATGTCCATACCGGCGTAGTCGTCCCAGTCGTACTCGGGCGCCTGGATACCGTAGCCGACGAAGACCACCTCGGCGCTATCGAGCGAGGCGGTCGCCTCCTGGGTGCCGCTGAACGGGATCGCCTCGTCGTAGAAGGCCAGGTTGAGGCCACTCCGGCCCCCCAAGAAGGTCCACTCGTCGGGGGCCTCGGTGGTGATGCCGACGATATCGAACGGCTGGCGCCAGCTGCCGTCCGGTCCACCCGGCTCGAGGCCGAGAGCGGCCAGCTGCGAGGCGAGATAGGCCATCGTCATCTCGTCGCCCTCGGTCGACGGCGCGCGACCGGCGTACTCGTCCGCCGAGAGCTCGGCGATCGGCTCCCTCAGGCTCTCCTCGTCGATGACCTGCATCGCCTCGTGCCCGGCGGCCAGGAGATCGACCTCCTCGGTCTCCGGTACCGGCTGGCAGGCGAGCAGCAGGGTGAAAAGCGGTGCGATTGCGGCGATCGATGCTCTCATCGGGGTCTCCTCTCGGCTGGCGCGGCCGGAGACTACCACGCCCGAACGAGCGGTCCACCGCAACCCCCAGGCCGCGACGACGTAGAATCGGGTGACCCGCTCGGACACCGAGCCGGCCCCTCGGCCGGCTCCGTCGTCGTTCGAACACCCGCAATCGAATCGGAAAGGTTCTACCGTGATCCGACGCCCGCAGCTCGCTACGCTCTGCCTTCTGATCCTCGCCTTCGTCGCCTGTCGACCGGCGCCACCGGTCGCCGAGGCACCCGCCGTCGAGCAGTACTCGATCGAGGAGTTTCTCGCCACCACGGCCTACAGCGGCGCCTCCTTCTCGCCCGACGGCGCGAAGATCCTGGTGTCGAGCGACGCCAGCGGCGTCTTCAACGTCTGGGCGATCCCGACGACCGGCGGCACCCCGAGCAGCTCACCGAGTCGACGACGGAGTCGATTTTCTCGCGCGGCTACTTCCCCGGCGACGAGCGCTTCCTCGACTCGACCGACGAGGGAGGCAACGAGCTCGACCACCTCTACGTGCGAGAGCTCGACGGCTCGGTGGTCGATCTCACGCCGGGCGAGAACCTCAAGGCCCAGTTCTACGGCTGGGCACAGGACGACGAGAGCTTCTACGTCGCGACCAACGAGCGCGACCAGCGCTTCTTCGACCTCTACGAGTACGACCGCGAGAGCTACGAGCGGGAGATGATCTTGCAGAACGACGAAGGGTTCAACATCGGCTCGATCGGGCCGCACGGACGCTACATCGCGCTCAACAAGATCAACACCAACGCCGACAGCGACATGTACCTCTACGACCGCGAGAGCGGCGGAGTCAGCCATCTCACGCCGCACGAGGGCGACGCCAACTTCTTCCCCGCCTACTTCTCGGTCGACGGCGAAACGCTCTACTTCACCACCGACGAGGGCAGCGAGTTCACCTATCTGGTCGGGCACGACATCGCCTCCGGCGAGCGCACGGTCGTCGAGCAGGCCGACTGGGACGTCGCCTTCGCCTACCGCTCGCAACACGGCAGGTATCGCGTCGTGGGGATCAACGCCGACGCCCGCAACGTCATCCACCTCTACGACACCACGAGCGGCGAGCGCGTCGACCTGCCGGAGCTGCCCGAGGCCGACATCTCGGTGGTCTACTTCCCGCGCGACGAGTCGCGCATGGCCTTCTACGCCTCGTCGAGTCGCATGCCGTCGGATCTGTTCGTCCAGGCTCTACCCGACGGCGAGCCACGCCAGCTCACCCAGTCGCTCTCGCCCGAGATCGAGGCCGAGCATCTGGTCGAAGGCGAGGTGGTGCGCTTCGAGTCGTTCGACGGCGTAATCGTCCCGGGGATCCTCTACAAGCCGCACCAGGTCTCGACCGAGGACCCCGCCCCGGCGCTCGTCATGGTGCACGGTGGACCGGGCGGCCAGTCGCGCATCGGCTACTCGGCCCTCACCCAGTACCTGGTCAACCACGGCTACGTCGTCTACGCGATCAACAACCGCGGTAGCTCGGGCTACGGCAAGACCTTCTACCACCTCGACGACATGCGCCATGGCCAGGACGACCTCGACGACTGCGTCGCATCGAAGCAGATGCTCGCCGACACCGGCTATGTCGACCCGGAGCGCATCGGCATCATCGGCGGCAGCTACGGCGGCTACATGGTGCTGGCGGCGCTGACCTTCCGGCCGGAGGAGTTCGCTATCGGCATCGATATCTTCGGCATCTCGAACTGGCACCGCACGGTGCAGAACATCCCGCCCTGGTGGGAGTCGTTCCGCGCCTATCTCGAGAAGGAGATGGGGCCGTTCGACGACGAGGAGTTCTTCCGCGCCAAGTCGCCGCTCTTCCACGCCGAGAACATCGTGCGCCCCCTGATGGTCCTCCAGGGAGCCAACGACCCGCGGGTTCTGAAGCAGGAGTCGGACGACATCGTCGAAGCGGCGCGCGCC
>JAWVZD010000029.1:0-9358 GCA_033722395.1 Thermoanaerobaculia bacterium
GGGTGCGACGACGGCGATCTACCGCACGAATTGGGTAGGTGGCCAGCCGCGGAAGATCGTCGAGCGCGCGCTCGATGCGGCCTGGTCGCCGGACGGCGAGCAGATCGTCTTCAACGCGGGGGCGCTGGAGAACTCGCGCTCGACGCTGATCGGCATCGCCGACGCGCAGGACGGCACGAGCCGCGAGCTGGTGCGGATCGACAACTCCGTCGTCACGGGGCCGCGCTGGTCTCCCGACGGCGAGACGATCGCGGCGATCGCCCAACCGATCGCCGGCAACGCGGTCGATTCGAAGTTGCTGCTAGTCGACGTCGCTACCGGTGCCGCGCGACGCCTCGAACCGATCGAGCCGGCGGCGCACATGTCGCCGCCCACCTGGCTCGGCCGGGGCGAGGCGCTGGTCTATGCGCTGTCGACCGAGCCGGTGGGCGACGCGGCGGGTGGGCTGAGCCGCGTGGTGCGCTACGACCTCGAGGCCGATCGGCACCGCACGCTCTTCTGGACCGAGAACCTCTTTCCGACTCTCGGGGGCGGGGGCGGCCAGACCCAGTTCGAGGTCGTCGGTCCGGGGCGGCTCGTCTACCACGAGTTCGCCGTGCGGCAGACGCTGGAGCTCTACGAGATCGCAGGGAGCGGCTCGCCGCCGGATCGCCGCTCCCTGACGGCCGGGAACTCCGACGACCGCCAGCCAGCCTACTCGCCCGACGGCTCGGCGATCCTCTTCACCTCGAACCGGGGCGGCAATCTGGACATCTGGCTCTACGAGGTCGAAAGCGGGGCGATCCGGCAGCTCACCGACGACGACGCCAACGACTGGGACCCGGGGTGGACGCCGGACGGGCAGGGGATCGTCTGGAGCTCGAACCGCAGCGGCAACCTGGAGATCTGGACGGCGGCGCGGGACGGCAGCGGTGCGCGGCAGGTGTCGAGCGACGGCTTCGATGCCGAGAATCCCACCGTGACCCCGGACGGGTGGGTCGTCTACTGGAGCAGCAACCCCGACAAGCTCGGCGTCTGGAAGGTGCGTCTCGACGGTAGCGAGTCGGTGCATTTGGTGGACGGGCGCTATCTGACCCCCGACGTCTCGCCCGACGGGCGCTACGCGACGATCCTCTCGCTCGGCGCGTACGAGACCGTGATCCGGGTGATCGAGGTGGCGACGGGCGAGATCGTGCCGTTCGAGATCACCGTTTCCCACGGGTCGGGCGCGGGCGTCCTGTGGGGGCGCACCCGTTGGCTGCCGGAGGGGGACGCGATCGCCTTCGTCGGTGTCGACGACGAGGGCCGCAGTGGCGTCTTCCGCCAGCAGTTCGCGCCCGGTCGCGACACCGCCTCGACGCGCCGGCCGCTCGCCGGCTTCTCGCCCGACTTCGTCACCGAGTCGTTTACCATCGATCCGTCGGGGCGCTACCTCACCCTGTCGGGCGTGCGGCAGGTCGGGAGCCTGCTCCTGGTCGAGGGGCTGCCCGGGATCGAGCCGCCGGTGCGGGTCGGTCGGTGAGCTGCGGCCGCGCCGAGAGATCGGGCTAGCGGCACGCCCCCCGTCGGTCGCCGTGTCGCAGGTGGGCGTCGAGGGCCGCCGGGGCGATCTCGAGCGTCTTCTTGCCCTTGTGGCACACGAGTACCTTCTCGCCGCCCGGGGGTGATGTCCGGTAGACGGCGCAGCTCGAGAGCACCAGAGCGGCGAGAGCGAGGGCCGGGATGCCGAAACGAACGTCGGATAGGACTCGCATGTCCTCCTCCTGCGCGAATCCTGTCGCGACAGATACGGTTTGGCAATGACGGGGGCTGCGAATGCATCGTGTCGCGAGGGTGCGTCCGAGTGGGCCGGGCGCGCGAACCAACGGTTATGAGACCCCGCTGGCCAGCACTTCGGGTGGTTGCCACCGTTGTCTTGATGGCGCTCGGCGTCCCCGTTGGCGCAATGGCGGCCGGCTCCGGCCCCGAGAGCGCTCGTTCCGATGCCGAGCGCTACCGCGAGCGGCGCCCCAGCCGCGACGGCATCGGGCGCGTCTACATGGGGCGCGAGATCGCGCGGGTCATGGGGTATCAGGGCGCGGCGTGGCTCGAGCGGCCGACCCGACGAATGGAGGAGCGCACCGATCTGCTGATCCGCGCCTTGCCGCTCGAGGAGGGCGACGTCGTGGCCGACATCGGGGCGGGCACCGGCTACTTCTCGCTACCGATCGCCCGCCGCGTGCCGAGGGGTCGAGTCCTCGCGGTCGATCTGCAGGCCGAGATGCTCTCGATCGTTGTGCGGCGGGCGGACGAAGCCGGCCTGACGAACATCGAGCCCGTGCGGGCGACCGAGACCGACCCTGGGCTGGCGCCGTCGAGCGTCGACCTGGCCCTCTTCGTCGACGTCTACCACGAGATCTCGCACCCCTACGAGGTGATGCGCGCGGTCGCGGAGGCCCTCGAGCCCGACGGCGTGGTCGTCCTGGTCGAGTACCGGGCCGAGGATCCGAGCGTACCGATCAAGCCGCTCCACAAGATGACCCAGCGTCAGGCCAAGAAGGAGATGCGCGCCGTCGGCCTCGAATGGCTCCAGACGATCGACGTCCTGCCGCAGCAGCACCTGATGCTCTTCGGCAAGGCGCCGGAGGACTAGCGCTCGAAGCGGCGCGCGAGCTCGCGCAAGCGCCAGCGCTCGCACGAGCAGCGCGCGCCAGCCTGGCGCCCGCGGTTGGGCACCAGCGACGCTCTCGCGGAAGACCGTCCGGGAGGTCTCGCGCGCTACTCGCCTTCGTCGAGGCTCTTGATCTCGATGTGGTAGCCGGTGAACGGTTGGTCGCCGACATTGGTTGGCAGGTGGTGGCCGGCGGGGATCCAGCCGCTGTCGCCCGCCTTGCCCTCCAGAACCTGCGTGGTCCCGTCCGGCAGCTCGAACTCGACGTGGATGTCGGTGGGAAAGACCGACACGCCCGCTGGGTGGTAGTGCATCACCGAAGTCTCGCCCGGCTCGTAGTGGATCTTCAAGATCCGCACGTGCTCGTTCTCGAACGTGACCTCGTAGTGATCGGGATCGACCTCGACCGCGTCCTGCGCAACTCCCGCGAACGCCATCAACATCAGGACGGACAGCATCAGTGCGACACGTCGCATCGGCAACCTCCTTTTTTGCGGGGCGCGGCATCGCGCGGTCCGCTCGGACAGGGTTGAAAGAGACGTCAATCTACCACCAGTCAGATGCTTCGGCGTGGGCTCTGGCTGGGAAGGATGCGGCCCCGGCGGGAGTGTGAGGCGGTTTGACACGGTGGCGGGTTCCGTTGCCCTCTCCGTCCGCTCGATCGCGCTGATCAGGTCGGAGGGGCCTCGAGCTGGCCGGTCCCGATGTCGAAGGTCAGCTCCCGGCCGTCCACGGTGAGGACGTGGAAGAGCCCGGTGGCGCGATCGAGCCGGGTCGACTCGATCACCCGGTAGTGGCTGACCGTCGAGACGTTCCTAGGGTAGCCCGCGAGGGCGAGCGTCGAGTGCTCGGCGAGGGTCTCGCCATCGAAGTAGAAGGCGAGCGCCAGGTCCTTTCTCTTCGCCTCGCGTCCTCGGGGCCAGTCTCCGTGACGGACCAGCGCGATCCCTCGCCTTCCCTCGGGTCCGACGGCGTCGCAGTCGATGTCGATTCGGTGGGAGTACCACCGGAAGGTGTGGAGGAGCTCGTCCCGCCCATCGGCGATTCGGTAGACGAGGGTGCGACCGGCGGAGCCGGAGCGCTTCGCCGGGATCGATCTGGCGTAGCAGTCGCCTGAAGGGTCCTCGAACGTGTGGGTCGCGTTCTCTGCCCTGGTGTCGGCCCCGGCCGGCGCGGCCAGCGCGAGGGTCCCGATCACGAGGAGAGCCGTTCGCAACGCGGTTCGCACGGTGATGAGCCTCCGAGCGAAAGCCGGCTCGGCGCCGCGGTGTCGAGCGATCGCCGGCCGACGAGGTGTCGGACCTCGGAATGCTATCGAAGAGCGCGCTCGAGCGGCTGATGAAAGGGCGCCCGAGCCATCGGGACGACTGGGCGCCCGGCTCGTGGGCCGGGGAGCCTAGTGGAGCTCGACCGACTGCACCACGGCATCGACGGCGCGCTCGAGTGGCTCCGACTCCTCCGGCCACGAGGAGAGGATGTAGACCTGCCGACGCCCGTCGTGCAGCACGGTCTCGCGCTCCGGCTTGATGATGGCGTCTTCTCCCATGGCGGCGGCGGCCGACTCGGGCGCCGGGTCCTTGCGACGGGTGACGGTGAAACCGGGAATGCCGTTGATCTCGATCGCCGGATCGGAGTCGATCACCTTTCCCCGTTGCGTGTCGGCCAGGCGGTTCTTGCTGAGCCGCTCGAACGCGACGGTCGGCGTGGTCTCGAAGACCTCGAGCTCTACCTTGCAACCGGACGGCCCCTCGACCAGGACGACGTTCCAGTCCTCGTCGCTGATCTCGTCCCCGTCCAGGGACTTCCATCTCGCCACGTCGAGGCCGAACGTTCCGTAGGGCTTCTTCTTCCTGCGCACGCGGAGGGTCCAGCTCATCGGCACCGTGAGCTCGAGCCCGAGTCTGCGGTTGACGACGACGCGTCTGTCGCTCGATTCGTCGGTTCCGGGAGGAGCCGGCTCCAGGTAGTCGGAAGCGTCCTCCTCCGCTCTGCGGATGTTGTCTTCGAGCCACTGCTCGATCAGCCCCTTCACCTCCTCGGCGTTGGGGAGCGCCTTGAATCCGACCCGGGCTCGCTCGCGAGCCATGGCGCTGGAGCGACCCTCGCCCACGTGTCTGTCGAAGATCACGTCGGCGTGTCCCGTGGAGCGCTTGCTGATGCGGGGTTCGGTGATGCGCTCCGGTGTGTACGCAACCTCGATCTGCCCGTTCTCGAGGATGAGCAGACGCCTGTCGGTGATCGCGTAGGTCAGACTTCGGAAGTAGCGATCCAGACGTGACCCCGTGTCCTGCTTGAGGATCGGAAGTACGAGGATCAGCAGCAGGACGGCGACCACTAGGAACACGGCCTTCGCATCCACCGCTTCGAGCAGGTCGCCGAGACCCGCCGAATCGGGAAGGAACCAGAGTACGAGGAGCGGTACCGCTGCGATCGCGACGCGACGGATGATCTTTCCGTACGGGCGATGACCGGATGTGGCCGCCTCGACCTCGGGTCGACCCGTCCAGAGGATCTCCTCACCGGGCTCGATGGCTGCTTCGACCACCGCCTTCGCTTCATCGCTCATCGATCGCCTCCTTTTCGACTCCCGTCGAGGCCCGGGCTCGCGGTGTCTCTCTCGAGGGCCTTTCCGGTTGGTTGTGGCACGGACCGGGGACGAGTAGCCAGTCGAGGCCGCAGGAGACGGCTCGACTCGTTCGACGGATCCGCCCCGGCGGGAGTCGTTCGTCGAGGGATCTTACAAGGTCGGCGACGGGCGCTCTGGGATTCTGACGCGGCGACCGGGCGTCACTCGACCCTCTCCGCCCACTCGCCCTCCTCGGCGCCGTCGTGGTGCATCCGCATGCCTCGCACTGCCCCCTCCGGGTCGACCTCGAACTCGAGCCAGGTCTTCGAGCCCTCGTAGAAGAATCGGGTCGTCGAGGTGGGGCGGATGGGGAGGGTGTCCCCCTCGCCCCGGCGGGTGAAGAGCAGGTCGCCGGCCCGGACGACGCGGCGGGTGTCGTCGCCCTCGATCCGGTAGGTGCCGACGTAGCGATCGAGCACCTCGGGTGAGACCTGGGTGATCGAGCGCGGCGGGATGAAGTCGACCGGATCGTCCAGCGCGATACGTAGCGCAGCCGGCTCGTCGCCACGCAGGAAGGCCTGCATCGTCTCGAGGATCTTCGGGGAGGAGAGGAAGAGCGGGTCGCTGTGGCCGGCGCCCTCGATGACCAGGTGGCGGCTGGCGCCGAGGTGGCTCGCCACCTCGTCGCCGTTGGCGACGGGGGTCCGGCCGTCGAGGGTGCCGCTGATCAGGAGCGCCGGGATGTCGGAGACGACCGGAGCGCGGAAGTCGTCGCCCAGGTCGGGCACCGGGACGCCGTCGCAGATCTCCGGGTACGGAGCGTTGATGGCGTCGCCGAGGAGCGTCGTCTCGGCCTCCGTGGCGATGCGCTCGAGCCGCGCCTCGGTGGCGCCGGACGCGCAGTCCATGGCGAGGGACATCATCGGCCAGATCTGCCCCATCCGCCGGCCGGCGCTCAGCAGTGCGAGGGCTGTCCAGTCTCCCTCCTCCAGACGGTGGACCAGGTCGGGCATGGGGGCGAACGAGTCCGGGCCCCGGAGCATGCCGGCGAGGGCCGCCTGGAGATCGAGTGGACCGACCCCGATCCCGACGACCATGCCGCTCCGCGGATCGGTCAGGGAGACGGTGACGGGCTCCTCGTCGAGGCGCTCGAGCAGGGACTCGACGGAGCCCAGGAGATCGGGCACGGCCTCGCGCACCGCGGGATCGCTCGCGGCCAGGCGGGCGATCTCCTCCAGCAGCTGCTGCTGATGGGACGGCAGCTTGAGCGTCTGGTCGGGTCCCTCGAGGCCGGCCAGGATCACGCGGTCGATCGCCTCGGGGTGGTACTTCATCGTCGCCAGGGCCAGGTGGGTGCCGTAGCTGATGCCCCACAGGACCAGCTTCTTCGCCCCGAGCGCGCGACGGAGGTCGGCCAGATCGGCGGCGCTGTCCCGCGTGTCGTAGCCGGCGATATCGACGCCTTCGGCGGTGAGCCTCGCGGCGCATTTCGCGGCGGCCTCGGCCAGGATGGCGGTGGCGCGCTGGCGGTCGGCGGGCTCGCCGAACGGGATCAGGAAGCCGGCCTCGCAGGCGACGTCGTCGCTTCCCGACATCCCGGTGCCGCGCTGGTCGAAGGCGATCACGTCGCCGTGCTCCCTGAGCGCCATGAAGAGAGGAAAGCGCGAGCCGCGCGCGGTGGAGATCCCCGAGCCTCCCGGCCCGCCGGCGAGGTAGACGATCGGCGGCCGGGGATCGGGTGACGTCGATGGGAAGCGGACGAAGCGCAGGGTCAGGGTGCGCGAGTCTGCCGCGTCGCGGTTCTCCGGTACCTCGAAGCTGCCGAGCTCGGCCGCGACCGTCTCGCTACCCGAGGTCTCGAAGACGTACGGCTCGATGCGGAGCTTCGGCTCGGCGGCGTGCGCGCCGCAGGCCAGGAGTATCCAGGCGATGCTGAGGGTGGCGAATCGTCGATTCATGGTGCGGGTCCTTTCGGGTCGGTCCATCGGGGTCGGACGTTCGTCCGCGCTCCTGCCTTCAGAGTACGGAGGGTCGGGCCGCCGGTGAGCGGTGCGATCGGTGAACATCTCGGGCCGTCGGTGAACGGCTCGGAGGAGGCCGTGACGGGCGGCTAAACTCCTCGCATGCGGTTTCGCCGAAGGGCGCTGCTGGCCGTACTGGCCCTCTGCTCGACGGGCTGCGCGCCAGATCTCAGCGACAGGGTCACCATCGTTCGCGACGTCGCCGTCCGGTCGGGCGACGACTCGCGTTGGGCGGATCCCGAGCTCGACGACAGCGACTGGTCTCGAATGCCCTTCTGGGAGGTGCCCGGTCCCGAGACGGTCGCCTGGCTACGCGCCGAGGTCGAGATCTCGCCGGGCATGCGCCGCGCCGGACGGCCTCTGGGTCTCTACATCTCGGGGATGGCATCGCACGAGATCTTCTGGGACGGGGAGCCGGTCGGTAGGGGGGGTGTGCCGGCGCCGCGGGCGGCGGACGAGGAGCCCGGGCCGATCGAGGCTCACTACGCCATCCCCGATCGCTTGGCGACGCCCGGCGAGCACCTGATCGCGATCCGCACCTCGGCGCACCATCGGGGGTTCGATCCGCACACCGGCTACTGGGCGCTGTTGATCGGCGAATACGACGTGCTGCTCCTGGCCGGTGCGTGGCTCACCCTGATCTCGTCGGTCAGCCTGAGCGGCATGGTGATGGTGGCGTTGTTCGCCCTGGCGCTCTTCCTGGCCGACCGGCGGGATCGTTCCAACCTGCTCCTGAGTGCGATCTGCTTCGTTGCCGCGGCCTTGCTGGTTGCCGAGTCGTGGCGGGCCGTTTTCGGCTACACCTACGACTGGCACCTGGTGCGCCTCGTCGTCGTGACCGTCCTCACCGTGGTCCTCAACTTCGTCCTGCTGCTCTTTCTGGTCGTCCGTTTCCCGGGCCGCGGGGCGCGCTGGTTGCTCGGACTGGCGTTGGCGGGCTTCGCGGTCGCGACGTTGTCACCCGGCTGGGACGGCAAAGCCATGCTGATGCACGCCACCGGTCTGGTTCTGGGTCTCGCCTGGACCGTCCGCGCCTGGTGGGCGGAGCGTCGGGTGGCCACGACGCTCGTCGTCCTCGGCTTGAGCACGGCGCTCGCCGTCTACTGGTGGGAGCCGGCCCGGTTCGGCGACCTGTCGCTCTACTTCGCGCTCGATTTCCTCCTCCTCTGCCTCCTCGCGTCGCACGCTCTCGCGACGCGGCGGCTGCGGCGCGAACGCGAAGCTGCGTTGATGCGCTCGGCCCGCCTCGAGATCGAGCTCTTGAAGCGGCACATCCAACCGCACTACTTGATGAACACGCTGACGGCGCTCTCCGAGTGGATCGAGGAGGAGCCGGCGATCGCTGCTTCGATGATCCAGTCGCTGTCGGAGGAGTTCCGGCTGCTAGCCGAGATCTCGGACCGGCGGTTGATCCGGATGGAGGACGAGCTCCGGCTCTGCCGTGTGCACCTCGAGATCATGAGTCGCCGCAAGGGCTGCCGATACGGCCTCGACGTGGACGGCGTCGATCCGGAGGCCTTGGTGCCGCCGGCCCTGTTTCACACCTTGATCGAGAACGGCGTCACGCACGCTCCGGCCGGAGCCCGAGCGGTGGAGATCTCGCTGCGGGCCGAGAGGTGCGACGGTGCGCGACGATACGTCGTCGAAGCACCGCTCGATCCCGACGACTCGGCGGAGGCCGGCGAGGAAGGCACGGGCCTGCGCTACGTCCGCGCCCGGCTCGAAGAGGCGTTCGGCCGCGGCTGGGAGCTCCGGGCGGGACCGGTGGGCGGGGTCTGGCGAACCGTGGTGACGATCGACGGATGACGGAGACTGGGAGAGCCCGACGATGCGCATCCTGATCGTCGAAGACGAAGCGATCGTGGCGCGGCGGCTGCGGCGTCTGGTCGAGGCGATCCTCGGCGAGCGGTTGCAGGCGATCCGGGTCGCGGCGACGCTCCGCGAGGGTCTCGAGCACGTCCGGAACCGGACGATCGATCTGCTGTTTCTCGACCTCGACTTGGGGGGCAAGGACGGGTTCCGGGTGTTGACCGAAGCGGTGACCGGCCCGTTCCACACCATCGTCGTCTCGGCGCGCACCGAGGAGGCGATCCGGGCGTTCGAGCTCGGTGTCACCGACTTCGTCGCCAAGCCGTACACCGA
>JAWVZD010000030.1:0-9171 GCA_033722395.1 Thermoanaerobaculia bacterium
CCGAGATGCTCTCCGACCGCTTCGCGCCGGCGTGGCTCGAGTCTCTCCAACGCGCCGCGGCACTGGCTCATCCGCTCGACGTGGGCCGCGTCGAGCGCCCGCACGGCTTCGAAGGCTTCTTCGATCTCGACGTCGAGGATCTCGGCCGGCTCGTTGCGGGCGAGTAGGGCGCGTAGGGCGACCATCTGGTGCTCCAACCGCACCCGGTAGAGAGTGTGCATCTGGCGAAGCGTCCGCTGACAGGCGAGATGGGCCTCGAACAGCTCCGCGTCCCGGGCGAAGATCTCCTCCGCCCGCCGGTAGAGCTCGAGGTTGATCGCCCGGCCGCCGAGGTGCTCGATCAGCGCTCCATCCTCGGACTCCCGCTCCCGCCAGCCCGCCGTTACGAGGGCGATCCGTCCCCCGATCCCGGTCGACTCGACGACCCGGCCGAGAGTCGGATGCACCCGCTGCGGACCCAACAAGACGGTCAGTCTCACGCTCCGAGGTTATAATCCAACGCCCGGCCGGATGGAAGTGGCCCGCGTCTCGCCCCACCGCCGAGGCGACCCCAGCCGATGCACGTCATCTTCGTCGAGCCCACCTTCCCCAGAAACCAGCCCCGCTTCGTCGAGGGCCTGACAGCGGCGGGCGCGGCGGTCAGCGCCATCGGTGAAGCTCCCTACGATGCCCTTCCGGACGGTATCCGGCGGTTGCTGGTGGGCTACGAGAGAGTCGACTCGGTGGTCGACGAGGGGGCACTGGACGACGCCGTGCGGCGGATCCAGGCGCGCGGCTGGGTCGACCGGCTCGAGGCCACCGTCGAGGCGCACATCCTGCCCACCGCCCGGGTGCGCCAGGCCCGCGGCATCCCCGGCACGTCGGTCGAGACGGCCTATCTCTGTCGCGACAAACCGGCCATGAAGGAGGTGCTGCGGCGGGCCGACGTGCCGTGCGCGCGGTCGGCGGGAGTGTCGACCCCCGACGAAGCGCGCCGCTTCGCTCGCGCCGTCGGCTTTCCGATCGTCCTGAAGCCTCGCGCCGCGGCCGGCGCGGCCGGCACCTTTCGCGTCGACGACGAGCAGGAGCTCGACCGGGTGATCCACCGGGCCGGCCTCGACCGCGGCCACGATGCGGCGGTCGAGGAGTTCGTCGAGGGGCACGAGGCTTTCTACGACACCTTGGCGATCGACGGACGCCCGGCGGCCGAGTTCGTGTCGCACTACTACCCCGGGGTCCTCGAAGCGATGCGGGACCGCTCGGTCTCCCCCTATTTCCTCGCCACAAACCGAGTCGACGCCGATAGCTATGCCGAGGTCAAGAGACTCGGCCGGCGGGTCATCGAGGCTCTGGGAATCGGCACCTCGGCGACCCACATGGAGTGGTTCTTCGGGCCGAAGGGGCTCAAGTTCTCCGAGATCGGCTGCCGCCCACCAGGCGTCGGCGCGTGGGACCTCTACTGCGCCGCGAACGACATGGACGTCTACACGGAGTGGGCGCGGACGATCGTCTCCGGGCGGATCGAGCAGCAGCCGTCGCGCCGCTTCTCGGCCGGCATCGTGAATCTGCGCCCCGAACGCGACGGTGTCATCCGCGGCTACGACGGGCTCGACGAGATCGACAGGTGGTTCGGCGAGTGGCTCATCGACGCCCATCTCCCGACCCCGGGTACCCCCACCCAGCCGGTCGAGGCCGGCTACATGGCGAACGCCTGGATGCGCTTCAAACACCCCGACTACGACACCCTACGCGAGATGCTGGAGCAGGTCGGCCGAACGGTCCGGGTGCGAGCCGCTTCCTGAGGAGTCGCTCGAGGCGTCCCGGCTCGCCGGGCTCGGCGCGACGCCGGAGCGGCACCCGCCAGCGACCGCTCAGTAGGGCATCTCGTCGTCGTCGAGGCCGAACAGGTGGCCGAGCTCGTGGATCACCGTGTCCCGGATCTCGACGATCATCTCTTCGCGATTCGGACAGCAGCGGGAGATCGGCCCGCGATAGATGGCGATACGGTCCGGCAGCTCCTGGTAAGCGCTGTCGCGCTCGGTCAGCGGCACCCCCTGGTAGCTGCCGAACAACTCCTCCTCCGGGTCGAGTCCCATCTCGTCGAGGAGCTGCGGGCTCGGTTCGTCCTCGACCACGATGGCGACGTTCTCGGCCATCTCCGCGAATTCGTCCGGCAGCTGGTCCATCGCCTCCCCTACCAGCCGCGCGAACGCCTCCCGGTCGATCCTGCTCTTCGCACCTCGGTTCATGGCGCTCGATTCTACCGATCGACGGGCTCGCGCGACAGCTCTGGGTGCGGCGTCGGATCGGTACCGAAGCGGTAGCCGAAGCCGATATGACCGGTGGTGGTGCCGTAGCGATTCCGACTCCAAGTGAGGAAGAACCCTCGGAAGAGGTCGACGCTCAACTCCCAGGCGAGGGCCCCATCGGAGAGATGGGGCTCGAGAGCTTCCGTGGAGGCATCGGCGGTCCGGGCTCCCACCATGAAGCGGATCGACGACTCGTCGCGGTAGCGCCAGGCGCCGCGCACCGCCGCGAGAGCGGTCGCCTTGTGCCCCGGAGCGACGCTCGCCTCGAGATGAGGGCCGAGGATTATCTCGTCGGCTATCCGGAACGCTCGGGCGGCTCGAAGCTCGACGAGCGGATGGAAGCTGCTCGGCAGGTACGAAAGCTCCCGCTGCCGGTTCTCCAGCACTTCGTGGAGGCGGTTCTGCAGGTCTTGGCCGAGGGCGCCGCGCCCGACGTGAAGCAAACCCCCGGTGAGCCGCCAATCCCATCGCGGTAGACGGCGCCAGGTACCGGCCACCTCGTAGCGTAACTCGGTCTCGTCGAAGCGGACTCCGGCTGGCTTGTCGGTGAACGCCCGTTCGGAGAAGGCGAAACGATGCGCCCCGATGTCCTTGTGAAGCTCGATGCCGAACGTGTAGAGATCGTCGTTGCGCTGATTCGAGCTGCCGTAATCGTTGTCGAGAATCAGCTCGACGTCAGAGCCTTGCGCCGCCGCTCCGGCGAGAACGGCCAGCAGCGCGAAACAGGAAGCGACCGTTCGCCAGAGCGCAACGGCGCGAGGCCCCTTCGGTGTCGCGTCGATGCCGCGTCGGTTCTCCATTTCGATGAACTCCCGCCCCGCTACGCTCGCAGGTGCTCTTCATCGGCAGGTACGTATACCGCGGGGAGTCAGATGTCCATCCTGATGAAACGCCACCACTTCGAGGCTCCCTCCGCTCGACCCGTCACCCGATCGTCACCGACGCCGGCTCGGCACCGCCGTCCTCGGTGGGCGCTCGAGACCGCCCCTTCGCACGACCGGTTCACTCGGAACGGTCCACCGGCCGCTCGACCTCCTCCGCCACGACGTAGTGCACGCGTTCGGTCGGAACCAGAAACGTCCGACTGCCGTGCTCGACGCGCACGACGCCCTTCTCGCCCAGCTCGTTGGTCAACCGGGCGAGTGCCTCTCTCAGCTCCTGCCGGTCGTCGTAGAGGCCGTAGGCGAGATGTGAGAAGCGTGGCGGTGCGGTCACACCCGCCTGCCCGTCGTTGTCGCGCCCGCTGTCTGCCTCGGTCGAGTTTCCGTTCTCGGCGTCTACCAACCAGATCATCACGCTATAGGGCATCGATCCTCCCGCACGTTCGGTTCATGTGTCGCTTCGTGGTGTTCATCGACCGTTCCGAGCGGGCTCAGAATCTCAGAATGGCAGCGGCCGTCGCGCCGTCCGACGGCATCTCGTCGGGTGAAATCGCCAGCACCGTGCCGCCGTGGAGCAACGCCTGCACCGCCGTCTCCTCCTTCAGATCCAGCGAGCCGCGGCCGTTCCCCTGCTCCCCCACCTCGACCCGTCGCTCCGTCGGATCGAAGCGACCGATCACCTCGACGCCGCGCGCCACGAAGAGCACCTCGACGCGGCCGTCCGTGGCGGCGAGGAGGGTCTCTTCGATCCCGTCGGTGGTCAGGCCGGTCCCCGCCTTGTCGGCGTAGGTCGCCAACATCTCGCGGCGCTGCGCGTCGAACACCGGCTCGACGAGCTTCCAAGCTCGCTCGTGCAACTCGTCGCCCGACAACCGATCGGGGTTGCCGGCGACGATCTCGTCGACGACGTGGCCGTGCTGGCTGGCGCGTCGGAAGACCGGCGCCAGGTACTCGACGCAGGCGAGGACCAGGGGAGCCCCGCTCGCCACCCGGGGGTCGACGCCCGTGGCGACGCGCTTGAGAAAAACCTCCACCTCGCGCGTCGTGTCGTCGTCTCCGCCGCCCTGACCGTGGTAGACGGGCATGCCGTCTCCGCTGCCTCGCTGGCCACTACTGGTGTGATATTGGACGTGGGTCTCCTCGGTCTCGCCGCCGACCGCTTCCACCAGGCTGCGGGGCGTATCGCCGAGATCGATCCCGTGCACCCCGCTGCGCGAGCCTTCGAACAACCGCACGTCCTTCTGACTGAGGGCGAGCACGTAGTACCGGCCGTCTCCGGTCAGGAGCGGCAGCAGCGAGCCGATATGGAAGCGCTCGTGCACCACGACCCGTTCGCGCACCTCGAGGGGGATCCTGAATCGATCGGTCAGATCGGCCGCCCGGTAGACCGCCAGTCCGCGCCCTTGGTGCTGCCAGAAGTCGGTGTCGTCGATCCAGCGCCGCAGAGGCTGCAAGAACTCCTTGCAGGCCTCCGGGCTCATCTCCCATTCGCTCTCGAGCTGCTGCTCGGCCCGCTGCACCAGGTTCTTGAAACGGATGCGATTCTGACGCGTCTCGGCTCCCGCCTCGATCATCGGGGCGTAGATCGACACGCACGGCCCGGGCCGGGCCTCGACCAGTCGTTCTATGTCGGCTCGTTCGAACTGCGTCATCTCGATCTCCTCTCGTCTCGGGTCATATCCGCTGGACGATCTCGTCCAGTGGTTTGCGGTCGCTGGGGGTCTCGCGCTCCTCGAGGTCGCCGGGGAGGGCCTCGATCTCCCCCGGCTTCCCGATCGCCACCATCGCCTCGACCTCCATGTCGTCGTCGAGCTCGAGAACCCTCCTCGCCTCGTCGTAGTCGAAGCCCTCCATGGCGTGCACCACGAGCCCCGCGCTGTGGCCCTGGAGCGCCAGGTTCTGCCAGGCGGCACCGGTGTCGAACGAGTGGGTGCGAGAGGGCTCTCCGTTGTGCTCGAAGGTGCGGCGGGACAGGACGACGACCAGCGCTCCGGCCTGCTCGGCCCACTGCTGGTTGAAGTCGACCAGTAGGTCGTAGAGGCGGTCCCATCCTTCGCCGCCGCGCAGGGCGTAGACGAAGCGCCACGGCTGTCCATTGTAGGACGACGGCGCCCACCGCGCCGCTTCGAACAGTCGCAACAGCTCCTCCTCCTCGATCGGCTCGCCACGCATGGCGCGGGGCGACCAGCGCTCGAGAAAGATATCGTCGATCGGGTAGGTCGTCTGGCGGTGCTCGCCGGCTTCACGATCCAGCACGTTCATACTCTTCAACCTCGCTTCGCAATCGGGTTCACGGAAACGCTCCACTCGACCGGCCGTCCGACGGATCCGGTCGCCGGTCGATGCCGCTGCTCAATACCGTGCAACCTCCGTACCTCCCCGCTTCGCCTCTCGTGCCGCTTCCAGACCCCCGCGACCGAGCCGATACGGCGCGCCCACCCTCCCAGACGGCAAGAATGACATCGGCCAGGTAGGAAACTCCCGATCGATCCCTCCCCGGGCACGAGGCAGCCGTGGAGCGAAGGACGCAGGGTCGGCTGGGAGCCGAGGCTCACCGACGAATCAGCGGTTGGTGGGCGCAGCGGAACGAGCCACCGACCCGGTAGACAGCGCCGTACGGCAGACGGATCACCTCGAAGCGTCGCCTCTCGAGCTCCGCCACCACGGCGTCGTGCTCCGGCTCGCTCGGTACGACGATCGTCCGATCGTCGAGCACGAGGTGGTTCGTCGCCAGGTGCTCGTTGCACAGACGCTCGTCGACCGCGATGACGTCCCAGTCGGCGATCGCCGCGGGTAGCCCGTCGACGAACGCCTCCAGGCAGGCGATCGCCACCCCCTCCCTCGGGGTACAGAGGACACAGTCGAGATGCTGAAAATGGGTCGGATCGAGATCGACCAGCACGACGTCGTACGCCTCGCCCAGGACGTGTTGCAACCAACGCGCGCCCTCGGCGTTGCTGCAGTGGCCCGAGTGCCCGACCAGCACCGTGCCGTCGAGTACGAAGATGTCGCCCCCCTCGAGATAGCCCCAGCCGGGCCCCTGCCGCGAGTCGTCCGCGCCGCCGTCCGGCTGCGCGAAGTAGCGCCCGCCGCGCTCCATGGTCGACGCCAGGATCTCCCGCACCGCGAAGCGCTGCCGGCGGTGGAACAACGATCGGGGCGCCAGCTCGATGACGTTCGAGCCGATGGTGACGAACGGATCGCGCAGCCAACCGGTCATCGAGCCGTGATTCTCACCGCGCGGGAAGTACAGATTGGCCTCGCTGTGACGCGACGGCAGATGGACCCGCACCCCCTGTCGCTCGAGGAAGTCGATGGCGCCCTCGATCTGCGCCCTCCACTCGGCGTAGAACTCCGGATTGGCCTCCGCCACGTCGCGCTCCTGGTTGTCGTACCACAACTTTCGCACTCCCCCGGTCGGCCTGAGCTCGGCGTCCTGCAGGAACTTCGGCCAGATGAACTGCTCCGTCCAGCCGTAGACGCACTCCTCGAGGGAGCCCCACTCGGAGCGCACGAAGATCCGGTCGTCCCTCCGGTTCACGAACTCACCTCCTTTGGAGACCTGTCCAGCGCCGCAGACGGGGATCGAGTCGCCAACCGAACTGCCAATCGGGCCAGAGCGACGTAGCCAGCCCCACTGACCACGAAGCACGCGCTCCCGAGCCACAGGGCCGGCGCATAGCTCCCGCCGGGCACCAGCAGCAGTCCGGCCGCGGCCGGACCCAGGGCGTAGCCGAGCTTGACGGCGCCGAGAAAGAGCACCACCAGCCGGGCGCTCGGGTCGACCCGTACCGTGATCGCCAGCTGATACGCCACGGGGAAGTTCCAGCAAAACGAAAACAGCATGGCACCTATGGCGTACCCTATCGCCCCACCTCGCGCCACCAGTCCCAGGGCGACGAGCTGGAGCGCCACGGTGAGCGTCAGCGGCAGCACCCGGCCGAAGCGGTCGACCAACAGCGCGGCGAGGAGCGCCCCACCCAGCCCGGCGAGCAGAGACAGCCCCAGCGCACTGCCGATGGTCTCCTTCGGCAGGTCGGCCGCTACGCCGATCCGCTCCATGTACGCCCATACCGCCATCACGCCCAGATTGAACACGAAGCAGGCGCCCAGCGCCGCCAGACCGGGGAGCAGGCCGAAGGAGCTGCGCTGTGCACCGCGGTCGGCGGCGGTGGGTCGGCCGGATCGCGGCACCATCGAAACGAGTCCCCAGGCCACCGCCGTCACCCCGGCGAGCGACAGGAAGATCCCGTCGAGTCCGAACCGCTCGATCACCGCCGGGATCAGACCCAACAGCAGCGCCCCGAGACCGAGTTGGCCGGAGATGAAGAGGGCGAAGTGTCGGTCCGGGTTTCGACCGTCCCCCAGAGCGGTGAGCGCGATCGCCATCAGACTGCCGCCGGCGAAGCCGGCCAGCGCGCGGACGGCGGCGAGGGGCGCGAAGCCGTCGACGAGACTCGAGATCAAATGACATCCGACGAGGATCGCGAGCGCCAGAGCGGCAACCCGACGCCAGTCGAAGCGCCTCACCCACAGCGTCGCCAGGGCTGCGGCGACGAACATGCCGAGCATGTCGGCCGAGCCCAAGTAGCCCACGCGCTCGCGGGAGAGACCCAGCTCGTCGGTGAATGCCCCGACCAGGAACGGCAGGACCAAGAAGACGATCGAGCCGACCACTCCGACCCCGATGACCGCGGCGACCGCCGCCGGGCGGTCGACGGCGTCGCGCGCCGGCTCAGCGCCAGGCATCGACGATCGGCTCGAGATCCCCGTTCGAACCGGTGAGCTGCCAGCGAACGAGCGACACCGGGATGACCCCGCAGGCGTCGACCTCGGCGAAGAAGGTGGCGAGCTCGAACGCCTCGCCCAGCTGGCGCCGCCGTTCGGCCAGCAGGCGCTCGACCAGATACTTGCCGGTCACGTAGCTGGTGCCGTATCCCGGCTGCCTCAGATAGAGCTGCTGCTCGAAGCCGAGCAGATCGAGATCCTCGCGCATCCAGCCGCGCGGCGTCCAGGCGACGTGGAAATCGCGCGCCTGCTTCATGGTGAAGTCGTTGCTGTGGGCGTAGAGCGACGCCAGGCCCCGCGCGGCACGCTGTGCCAACAGGATCCAGACGATCTCGCGAGCGCGCGGTTTGTCGTCGTAGAGCCCGGCGTGCATCATCATCTCCTCGATCCCGGTCGCCATCCCCTCGGCACGGCTGTCGAAGATGTTGTAGAGCAACGGTCCGCGACGGATCGGGCTCGGATGGGGCTCGACCTCCATGCGGGCCAGGTCCCACCAGTGGTAGAAGTGGGTCCACAGGGTCATCGGCTCGTAGTGGATCGCGGTGTGGAAGAAGTTGCGCTGCTCGGCCGGCACGAAGCCACCGATGCGGGCGCGCAGCGCCGGGTCCATGTAGTCCCGCACGGCGAGGATCTCGTTCTCCTCGAGGAAGGCGAGATACTCGGTGACCGCCTCGTGGGCCCGGCGCTCGTACTCCTCCGGCGTAGCGATCGCCTCGAGTTCGGGCAGATCCCGGTTCCGCTCCTCCTCGAGCGCCAAGGAGGCCCAGGCCCGATCGAGCTCCCGGCGGACCAGCCGCACCTCGTCCTGCCAGGTCATCGGCACCAGATGGACGTTATGCAGGTACCAGGTGTACTCCTCCCGACCGACGCCCGAGGGCCCGTCCTTCGCGACCGCCTCGGCCTCGAGCCAATCGACGAACGAGCGGGTCGCTCGCAACGCCGACTCGACCGCTCCCGCGAGCCGTTCCTCCCCCTCCGGCAGATCGGCCCGGATCGCCTCGAGGACGGCTCCCTGCTGACGCATCGTCTCGATGCCCGAGATCCACAGGTCGCGGGCGTTCCCGACCAGGTTGCCGCGCCCCTGCTCGAGCAGAGGCGGGATCGTCTCGAGCTCCGTCGCCAGGCGCCGCGCCGCCTCGCCGGAGAGAGGAAACTCGTACTGCCACAGCTCGACCAAGGCGTGATGGGTCGGGCCTTCGTGCGCCGGCGTGTCG
>JAWVZD010000031.1:0-9167 GCA_033722395.1 Thermoanaerobaculia bacterium
GGCCTGATCCACTACCTGAACGGACTCCAAGCCGTAATCGCGCAAGATCGCTGCCACTCGTTCCGAAACCACCCCCCAGTGGATGGGATTCAGCAACAGCCGATAACGTTCGGCAATACGTGCAAGGTAATGAAAACTCTCGCCGCTGTACACCAGTCCTATATCCGGCGGCGCGGCGAACCATTGCTGCAAGGCCGGTTGCCAATCCTGTTCCGGGGTGGGCGCGCGCCGGTAGCACCGGCAGCAGCGGTCCCTGCCCGACCTCCTTGGCGCCGTACGGCCCCTCCGGGTCGGGATCCTCGATCAGGTAGGTGGTCACCGGCGGCATGTCGTGGAAGGTCGGGCTCTTGTACTCGAGCATCGACGGCATCTTGTGGACCAGCGCCGAGGACATGTGTTTCGGCAGGCGGCGGTACTCCATCTCCTCCATCATCGCCTCGCCCAAAGCCATGTAGACGGACCCCTCGACCTGCCCGAGCACCAGCACCGGGTTGATCGATTTGCCGATGTCGTGCGCGATCCAGACGTGGAGCGGTCGATAGAGGCCGGTCGCGGTGTCGACCTCGACCTCGACCACAGCGGCGGTATAGGAGTATGCGGGCGAGGGACCGACGCCGGAGCCGCGGTACTTGCCGGGCGAGCGGGGTGGGATGTAGGAGCCGACGGTGCCGAGGGTGCCGAAACGGGACTCGGCCACGATGACCGCCTCGGGAAAGCTCATGCCGTCGTCCGGGTTCTCGCCGTCGAACACGCGGCGCTCGGCGAAGACCAGGCGAGACTTGGAGATCTCGAGGCGCTCGGCGACGGCGCGCGCGACGAGATCGCGCGCCCGCTCGGCGGCCTCGATTGCGGCGTTGCCGACCATCAGGGTGACCCGCGACGAGTAGCTGCCCAGGTCGACCGGGGTCAGGTCGGTGTCGGCGACGCAGAGGCGGATGTCGTCGAGCTCGATACCGAGAATCTCGGCGACGATCGAGGCCAGCACCGAGTCGGATCCCTGCCCGATCTCGGCCTGGCCGCAGAAGACGGCGACGCGACCCGAGCGATCGAGCTGCAGTTGGACGCCCGATTGCGGCATGTGGTTCCAGTAGATGGGCAGCCCGGCGCCGCACAGATAGGAGCCGCAGGCGAGGCCGAGTCCCCGGCCCTCGGGCAGCCTGCCGTAGCGCTCTCGCCAGCCGCTCCCCTCGACGACCGCCTCGATGCAGGCACCGAGCCCCATCGAGCCGATCTTCAGCCAGTTGGCGGTCACCGATTCGGGCGGTGCGAGGTTCCTGAGCCGGATCTCGGCCGGATCGATCCCCAGCCGGTGGGCCGCCTTGTCGAGGTGGACCTCCCACCCGAAGCGCGGCTGCGGCGTGCCGTGGCCGCGCTTCGGGCCGCAGGGCGGCTTGTTGGTGAACACACGCACGCCGTCGAAGCGGTAGTGGGGTAGGTCGTAGGTGACCGTCTGCAAGGCGCCGGTGTAGTAGGTGGAAGCGACGCCGTAGCTGCCGTACGAGCCGCCGTCGAGGGCGGTCTTCAGGTGCTGACCGGTGATGCGGCCGTCCGAGGTGAAGCCGGTCCTCATCTGCATCAGCACCGGGTGACGACCGCGGTGGCAGTAGAAGACCTCCTCGCGCGACAGGGTGATCTTGACCGGTCGACCGAGCACCAGGGCCATCTTGGCGGCGACGATCTCGTGATTGAACGGGTCGCTCTTGCCGCCGAAGCCGCCGCCGTTCGGACAGGCGATGACGCGGATGCGCGACGCTGGCAGCTTCAGGACGCGAGCGAGCGCCCGGTGGACGTAGTGCGGGGTCTGGGTCGAGGAGTAGAGCGTCACCCGTCCTTCGTCCTCGGGGACCGCGACCGCCGCGTGCTGCTCCATCGGCAGATGGGTGTTGCCCTGGTAGAAGAAGGTGTCCTCCAGGACGATGTCGGCCCGCTCGAGGGCCTCGTCGACGGCGCCGAACTCCATCGACACGGCCTTGTGGACGTTGCCTCCCTCCGGGCTGTAGTCGTGGATACGGAACTCGTCGGTGGCGAGGGCCTCCTCGAGACTCGAGATCGTCGGTAGAGGCTCGTAGTCGATCTCCACCGCGAGAGCCGCCTCGGCCGCCGCGTCCTCGCTGGTGGCGGCGATCGCGACGACCGGATCGCCCACCATGCGGACCTTGCCGACCGCCAGGGCGTGCTCGTCCTGGGAAACCGGCAGGATGCCGAAGGTCTCGGGCATCGCCTCACCGGTGAGAGAGCCGAGGTATCCGGGCACCTGCTCGGCGGCCGAGAGATCGATCGAGCGGATGAGGGCGTGCGGCACGGTCGATCGGACCAGGCGCACGAAGGCCATTCGGGGGAAGGCGAGGTCGTCGGCGAAGCGGGTCACACCGGTGACCTTGGCGCGACCGTCTACGCGTCGGAACGGTTTGCCGATGAGCGATCGCGGCCGCTCGGAGGGCTCGGCGCGACCGGTGGCGGGCTCGTCGCCCTTCCGCGGGCGCTTCTCGATCGGCTCAGCCACGGTCGTCTCCCTCTTCGAGGGTCTCGTCGACAACCGGAGCCAGGCGCTCCAGTGCGGCTGCCGGAGGCTTGGCGCCGTAGAGCACCTCCGGCGGCGGCTTGCCGGGTTCGTCGCGCAGCTGCGCCGCCGCCCATTCGACGCCCTGGACGATCTTGTGGTACCCGGTGCAGCGGCAGAGGTTGCCGGACAGCGCCTCGCCGATCTCCTCGGCCGTGGGCTCCGGGTTGTCCTCCAGCAGTCGCTTGGCGACCATCAGGATGCCGGGGGTGCAGTAGCCACACTGGGCCGCCCCGAGATCGGCCAGCGCCGCCTGCAACGGGTGGAGCTCGTTGCCGCGCTGCAGCCCTTCGACTGTCTCGATCGGCCGGTCGCCCACCTCGGCGGCGAGCACCAGGCAGGAGAGCACCGGCCTACCGTCGAGAAGTACCGCGCAGGTGCCGCACTCGCCGAGCTCGCAGCCGTGCTTGGTGCCGGTCAGGCCGCACTCCTCGCGCAGCACCTCGAGTAGGGTGTGGTGGGTGGGGAAGGCGACCGTGCGCTCCTCGCCGTTGATCCGGAGAGAGGTGGTGGTGGTCGAGTGGCGAGGAGCAGGCATGGATTTTGAACAGCGGTTCAAATCATCGCATGCGCCCGTCCGGCGGTCAAGGGGTGGGATGGTCGTCAGCATCGATGCCGAGAGGCTGCGTCGTGCGCTCCGGCCGACGCCATACGGCGCTTCGACGAAGGCCCCGGCGGTGCCGGAGATCAGAGCTGCTTCACTCGGCGTCGCGACAGCGTAGCCCGTCGACCAGCAAGCGGGCGAACTCGCGACCGATGGCGTCGGCCGACAGTTCGCCGTGGCCCTGGAACCACTTGACGGTCCAGTTGACGGCGCCCAGCAGGGCGAGGGCGACCAGCTTGGGATCGCCGGCACGGAACGCGCCGCTCTCGATACCCTGCCGGACGACGTCGCGGAAGATCGCCTCGTAGGTGTCCCGCTGCCGCTGGATGCGCTGCCGCCACGGCTCCTCCAGGGCCTCGACCTCGAGGTGGGCGAGCGAGCCCGGGATCACCTCGTTGAGGATGCGGACGTGCTCGGCGACGAGCCGGGCGAGCCGGCGCTCGGGAGCGCTCTCCTCGTCGAGCACGCGGCGTGCCATGGCGCTGAGCTGCGCCAGGGAGTCCTGCTGACAGAAGGCGAGGATCTCCTGCTTGTTGGCGAAGTAGTAGTAGAGGTTGCCGGCGTGCATCCCGGCCTCGGCGGCGATCTCCCGCATGCCGGCGGCGTGGAGCCCCTTGCGGCGGAAGACCTCCGAGGCGGCCCGCAGGATCTCGCGCTTCCTTTCGGCGGTCCGCTCGCTGTCGTCGCCGGTCCGTTCGCCGTCGGGGACGTGCGGGGCGGGGGTGTCTTGAACCATCGTTCAAATGATGTGGCAGCGCGGCCGGTGGGTCAAGAGCGGTTCCCCGACGTGGCAGGACGGGCGATCGGCCCGAGGCGATCCGGCCCGGCGATCCGAAGCGGGTTGGAGCCACCTCGCCTCCCGCCTTCGAGCGGCGACGATATGCTGGCGGCCGAGAGCCGACGGAATCGAGGAGGGATCATGTCCGAAAAGCACGTGCTGGCACGTATCGAGGACTTCGCGGTCGGGCAGCGAGCCGCCTTCACGAAGACCGTCAGCGAAGCCGATATCGCTCTCTTCGTCGGTGTCACGGGTGACGTCAACCCGCTGCACGTCGATGCCGAGTTCGCCCGCGCCACCTTTTTCGGCTCGCGCATCGGCCACGGCCTGCTGGCGGGATCGCTGATCTCGACCGTGGTCGGCACCCGGCTGCCGGGGACGGGTGCCATCTACCGTGCCCAGAGCTTCGAGTTCCGCCGCCCGACCCGCATCGGCGACACGTTGACCGCCTGGGTCGAGGTTGTCGCGATCGACCGCGACGAAGAGATCCTCGAGCTCAGCACCGGAGTCGACAACCAGCGCGGCGAGCGCATCATCGATGGGCGCGCTCGCGTCGGTCTGATCCGGTCCGGTCGATCGGTCGACCTGGCCTGACCGGCGGCGAGCGTATGCTTTTTTCAGTTTTTGCTGCCTCGGAAGAAAACGAGAGCGGGCGGCCCGCCATCGAACCCGTAGGGGTGTCGGGCCGCCGCCGAGGTGTCGCCGCAACGGGTTCTAGCGCGGCGGCCCGGCCCAGCGCCGGAACGCCCAGTGGCTGGGCAGGTAGAGGATCGCCAGGTAGCCCAGCGGCAGGAGCGCCAGGTAGAGCAGCGGCGGCAGGGCCTCCTGGACCTGGCCGAACGGTCCCCAGGTCCAGTTGATGTTGCGCTCCGGGCCGTACAGCCAGGAGACCGGCAGGACGACGACCATGATGGCGCACTGCAGCGTCAGACCGCGGCCGTCGTATCCCTGGCGTCGGAGCCCCCAGATCAGCAGGGCGAGAATCGCCACGTGGAACAGGGAGACCAGCCGGAGAGCCAGCGGTTTGGCCGGATCGAACATGTACTCGGTACCACCGATCGGGTGGAAGCCGAGCGCGAGGCGCGCTGCGACGTCGGTGATCCAGAAGATCTGCACCAGCAGCACGCTCACCGCCTGCGACGAGAAGAGCAGCCGGCTGTCGAGCCACAGAGCCGCGGTGATCAGGAAGTTCGCCAGGTCGCAGAACCAGAGGAAGTTCTGCGGCCCGTAGACCCGCCAGTAGATCGGCGCCCAGACCAGCAGCCAGACCGTGAGAACGACCTTGAGCCAGAGGGGGGCGGTGCTCGCCGGCTCGGTGCGGCTCATGATCCGACATGGACCACCAGGCGGCGCCGGTGCGGGCGCCGCCGATGCTCCCAGAGATAGATCCCCTGCCAGGTGCCGAGCACGAGAGCCCCGTCGGCGATCGGGATGCCGAGCGACGTCGCCGTGAGCGCCGCCCGGATGTGTGACGGCATGTCGTCGGGTCCCTCGCTGGTGTGAGTGTAGAGCGGGTCGCCCTCCGGCACCAGACGCTCCAGCCAGGCCTCGAGATCGCGGCGCGCCGAGGGATCCGCGTTTTCCTGAATCGTCAAGCTGGCCGAAGTGTGGCGCAGGAAGAGCGTGCAAAGCCCTTCCGCGACCGCGGCCTCGGCGACCACGTCGGCGACCTGCGAGGTGACCTCGTAGAGGCCCTTGCCTCGAGTCGTGAGCTCGAACTTGCCGATCATGCTGCGCACCACCCGTCGTGAACCGCTCGAACGGAGAAACCTTAGCCTATACTCTGCTCAACTAGCCGATGAATGGCTCCGTCGGAGCCGGAGGAGGAGTCGATGAGTCGAGGTGAGTCGAGATGGACCGGGCTCGTAGTGGCAGCACTCGCGCTGTGGGTCCTGGGTGCCGTGGTCGTCGAGGCGCAGCCGCCCGAGGTGACGATCTGGGTGGAGAAGGCGACGGGGAAGCCCGAATGCGCCAACAAGGGCGACTGTACGCTGGAGATCGTCGCGAACCGGGGTCTCGGCGTCTGCAAGAACCCCAAGAGCTACAACCCGGGTGGGGGGCAGAAGACCTTTTGCTCGAACACCTTCGAATGGCGAGCGAAGAGCCAGGGGAACGTCCTCTCCGAAGAGCACGAGATCGTCATCGTCAGGTCCCCTTTCAGCACGCCGGGCAGTGAAGACTGCCTCGACGACGTCCAGTACAGTCTGACGGAGGCGAGCTCCTGGGAGGCGACCGCCACGGTGCAGAGCAACGCTCCGCGATGTTTCGCCAAGTCGGTCTGGCTCTACGACGCGATCCTCTATTACAACGGAGTGGAGATCGACAGGAAGGACCCGGGGGTGATCATCGACAACTGATCGCCGGACGCCGGTCCGAGGCTCACTCGCCCGCATCGCTACCCACGAGCCGCTCGAAGCGCGGATCGTCGTGCAGCGCGGCAAACTCCGGCTCGGCGCGCAGCAGCTCCGGCTGGACCCCCATCTCGATCGCCTCGGCGATCGCCTCGAGGGCCTCCTCTCGTTCGCCGCAGAGGGCGTAGACGTAGGCCCTGCGGTGTGCCGTCAGGCCCGACTGCGGCAGGTCCGACGACAGCCTCTCGAGACCGTCTAGCGCCTCGTCGCAGTCGCTCGCCCGGGCGGCGTAGAAGCTGCGCAAGAGCCGCAGGTTCCAGTCCTCGGGATCGGCGGCGAGCTTCTCGTCGACCAGCCGTAGGGCTTCGAGATATTGCGCTCGGGCGCGATCGAGCTCCCCCAGCTCCATGTAGACGTCGGCGAGGTTGCGGCGTATCTGGTCGCTGCGCGGGTTGAGCCGGGCCGCCAGGGCGTAGTACTCGCTCGCCTTCTCCAGCCGGTCGGGACGGGCGGAGAAATAGTAGGCGGTGCCGAGATTGCTCGCCATGCTGTAGGAGAGGTGGGCTCGTGGGATGCGCTCGAGCACCTCGATCGCCTGCTCCCAGTTTCCCAGCGAGATCTCGTTGCCACCGAGGTTGCGATGCGGTACGTGGACGTCCTCGGGTGCCAGGTCGATCGCCGTTTCGAAGCTTTGGCGGGCGTCCTCGTAGCGACCCATGCGCCACTGGAACGCACCGAGGAGGTTCCAGTTCTTCCAGTCTCCGGCGCCAACCAGGGTGGCGGCGCGGAGAGCCCGTTCCGCCGACTCGAAGTCACCGGCGCGCTCGTAGCTCAGCGCCAGCTCGCGGTGGGCGGCGGCGGGATCCGGATGGTCCTTGAGGGCGTCCTCCAGGGCACCGATCGAATCGTCGATCTCGCCGGCGGCTCGTTCGACACGAGCCAGCGCGACGAGGCCGGCGGGGAGCTCCGGGTCGAGGTCGAGGGCGATCTCGGCTTCGCGGCGCGCCTCTTCCAGGGCCGCTGAGTCACCGTCGCGAAACCAGATCTCCCAGTAGGTCTCGCTCAGGGCGACGTGGGCGAGCGCAAAGCCGGGATCGACGCGGATCGCCTGGCGGAACAACTCCACGGCGGCGTCGAGATTCTCCGGTGCGTAGCGATCGGTCAGGAAGCTCTGCCCGCGGAGGTAATAGTCGTACGCCTGGAACGACTGCGTCGGATCGCGCTTCAGGCGTCGTCGCTCCCGTTCGGACAAGCGCACCTCGAGGACGTCGGTGAGGCGTTGGGCGATCCGACGCGTCAGGTCCGGCAGGGCATCGCTGCTGCCCTCGACCGTTTCCGACCAGAGGAGACCGCCGGTACCGACGTCGATCAGGTTGGCGGTGACCTCGATCGATTCTTCCGCCCCTTGCACCGCTCCCTCCAGGAGGGTGTCCGCCCCGAGGCGCTCGCCGAGCTCGCGGGCGCCGTGGCCTCGGTCGCGCAGGGCCCAGGCCTCGGAGCGGCCGACGACTCGGAGTCCCCTGAGCTCGGAGAGCGCCGTGATCAGCGCCGCCGCGATACCGTCGCTGATGTAGGTCTTGGACGGGTCGCCGGTGTAGTTCGAGAAGGGCATGACGGCGACCGTCTGGATGTCCGTCGCGCTGCTCTCCCGGTCCGATTGCAGTGCCAGCCAGCCGAGCGTCAGGACGGCGACGACGAGCACGAGGAGCACGATCGGTCGCCAGGCCAGGCGCGGGTCGAAGCGCCGCTTCTTCTTCGTCTTGGGTAGCTGAAGCTGGGTCGGTACCTCGCTCGCCTCGGCCTGCTCGAGAGAGCGGAGCACTTGGGAGATCTCTCCTGCCGAGTGGAAGCGTTCCTCGCGGTCCTTCGCCAGCAGCCGGCTCATGACGGCGTCGATGTACTGGGGTAGATCGGGGCTGACCTCGCTCGGTGGCTGCGGCTCGTCCTCCAGGATCGAGCGCTGCAGCGCCTGGTCGTAGTCGCCGTTGAAGGGGTACTTTCCAGTCAGCAGCTGGTAGATGATGACGCCGAGAGACCAGAGGTCTGTGCGGAAGTCGAGATCCTTGCCCTGGAGCTGCTCGGGCGACATGTAGGCGGTGGTGCCGAGGGTCGCTCCGGTTTGGGTCAAGCTGATCTCTCCGGCCAGCTTGGCGAGGCCGAAGTCGACGATGGCGACGTCGCCCTGCTTCGTCATCATGATGTTCGACGGCTTGAGATCGCGGTGCACGATACCGGCGTCGTGAGCCCGGGCGATGGCGCCGCAGAGCTGTCGTGCGATCTCGAAACCGCGCGAGGTCGTGATCCGTCCGGTGGCCAGCGCCTTGCGCAGGTTCGGCCCGTCGTAGAAGGCCATGCAGATGAAGAGTTGACCGTCGTCGGTCTCGCCGATCTCGTGGATGGTGCAGATGTGCGGGTGCTCGAGTGCCGAGGCGGCCTTCGCCTCGCGCACGAAGCGCTCGCGTGCCAGCGGATCCTCGTTGGCATGCTGCGGCAGGAACTTCAGGGCCACCCAGCGGTCCAGGCGCGTGTCCCACGCCCTGTAGACCACGCCCATCCCGCCCCGACCCAGCTGCTCCCGGATCTCGTAGTGGGAAACTGTCTGTCCGATCATCCCGAATCGTCGGCAAGTGTACAGGAGGTCGACGCGCCGGCGGCCGATCCGATGCTGCTGCACGGCCTCCAGTTCTGCTCGTAGGAGATGGAGGTTCAGCGCCTCGGCGTGGCGATGCGGCGGTAGACCTCGACCGCAGCGCCGTAGGAGGAGAGGCGGGCTGCCAGGCGGATGCCGATCGCCAGCTGGCCGTAGAGGAAGGCGCTGGCGATTCCGATCGGGCTGTACTGCGCCTGGCCCGGATCGAGGAAAGCCCACAGACC
>JAWVZD010000032.1:0-9122 GCA_033722395.1 Thermoanaerobaculia bacterium
CCGGCGACCGACGACAAGGTGCTGGCCGACTGGAACGGCATGGTGATCGGCGGTCTGGCGACGGCCGGTCGACTGTTGCCGGAGCCGCTGTTCGTCGAGCGAGCGGTGGCGGCGGCGGAGGCCGTGCTCTCCCACCTGCGGCGCTCCGACGGGGTGCTGCTCCACTCCTGGCGCCAGGGGCGCGACGGTGTGGCGGCCTTTCTGTCGGACTACGCCTTCCTCGTCCGCGGCCTGCTGGCGCTCGATCGCGCCACCTCCGACGAGCGCTGGCTCGAGGCGGCGATCGACCTGACCGAGGAGCAGATCGACCGCCTGGCCGATCCGCTCGGCGGTTTCTTCAACGCCGCCGAGGGCGACGATCTACTGGTACGGCCGAAGGAGATCGTCGACGGCGCGCTGCCGGCAGCCAACGCGGTCGCCTGTCTCGATCTGCTCGAGCTCGCCGAGCGCACACGGGAGGGCTCTTGGCGGGAACGGGCCGAGGCGACCCTGCGGGCGTTCGCGTCACAGGTCGAGCAGCGACCCGAGGGCGCCCGCATGATGGCGGTGGCGGTGGCGCGGGCCGGTGGGACGGAGGGGGCGGAAGCCAGAGAGTCGCCGAGCGGCACTCCGATGCAGGCACGGGCCGCTCAGGCGGTCGAGGCCCACCTCGGTCTCGCCGCGCCGGACGCGGACGGCTGGCGGTCGTTCGAGCTCGACCTGAAGATCGGCGAGGGCCTGCACCTCAATGCGCATCCGGCGAGTCTCGACTTCCTCGTGCCCCCCGAGGTCTCGGCCTCGGATCTCGAGCTCGACGACGTGGTCTATCCCGAGGGGGAGCCGCTCGAGGCTTCGTTCGCCGAGCGACCGATCGCGGTCTACCGTGGGGAGGTGCGCATCGAGGGCCGCTTGCGGGGCGAAGGCGAGCTCCACCTCGCCTACCAGGCCTGCAGCGAGCACGGCTGTCTCCCGGTGGTGCGGATCGATCTGCCGGTCGGGTCGTCGGCCTGAGCCCGACGGCCTTTCGACCGGGCTCCGAGATGGTGGCCTCAACCCTATGTCTGGCCTATACTTAGGCGCGACGCGACGACCGTCCCTGCGGTCGCCCAGGCGACATGAACGATCCACGCGAGACCAGCTATTACGAGATCGCACTGACGAACCGTCAGGTGTTGGTCTTCTTCGTCGTGCTCCTGGTGTGTGTCGTCGGCGCCTTCTTCTCCGGCGTCTGGCTCGGCCAGCGTCGCGCCGCCGAGATGCCGCGGATCGCGCAGGTCGACGCGACCTCGCCCGAGACCAGCGAGAGCCGCGAGCCGCTCGAGGAGCTGAACTTCTTCACCGAGGACCCGGAGCGCTCTCAGCCGCCGAGGAAGCGGACGCTCGAGCCGTCCGGTAGCCCCGAGACGACGCTGCTCGAAGACCTCCGCGGCGCCGAGGCGGACACCGCCGAGCCGGTGCGCTCGGAGCCGACGCCACCACCGACGGAGCCGCGACCCGAGCCGCGGCGGCGGACGCAGTCCCCGGCGACGAGCGAGCCAGTCCCGACGAGCGAGCCGACCTCCACCGCTGCGGCCGAGGGATTCGTCATCCAGGTCTTCTCTTCACCGGACGGTGGGCAGGCTCGCAAGCTGCTCGACCGTCTGGTCGGAGGCGGCTACGACGCCTTCCTGTCGCCGGTCGAGGTCGAGGGCCGCACCATGTACCGGGTGCGTCTCGGCCCCCTCGAGAGCCGCAGTGCGGCCGACCGCCTCGCCGCCGAGGTCGGCAAGGCCTACCAGCTCGACACCTGGATCACCCGGAACGAGTAGCTGTCCACCGGGCTGCCGGCAGGTGCAGAGCTTCCTCTGGAGTCTGGTCGCCGTGGCGGCGGGCGCCGTCTGGGCGGGCTGTTTCGGACCCGAGCCCCTTCTCGTCGCCCCCTGGTTGGCTCTGGCCCCATTCTTCCTGCTGCTGACCTCTCCCTTTCCGGCCCGTTTGGCCCTGTTGTGGGGCTTCGTCTACTGGCTGGTGTCGCTCTCCTGGATCCCGCCGACCCTGGTCACCTTCGGCAACCTGGCGCCGGCGCTCGGCTGGACGTTGTTCGCCCTGCTGGCGCTCTACCTGGCCCTCTTTCCTTGGCTCTTCGCGCTCGCCGTCGGCCGGGTCTGGCGGCGCGGCCCGGCACTCGCCGCCCTGCTCGCCGGCGCCTCGGTCTGGGTGCTCCTCGAATGGGTGCGGGGGTGGCTGTTCTCGGGGTTCCCGTGGAACCTGACCGCCTACGCCTGGATCGCGACCCCGGGAGCGCTCGAGTCGAGCGCCTGGATCGGCGCTTTCGGCGTCTCGGGGTTGGTCGTGGTGGCGAACGGCGGCATCGCGCTCGGAGTGAGGCGCCGCGACTGGCGGCTGGCGGCTTGGGCGCTGCTCGTGCCGCTCGTCCTGCTCGGCACGGCCTGGCGCTGGAACGTGCGCGCCGACCTCGAGGCCCGCGACCTCGACAGCCGGACGAGCTCGGCGGTCGGGTCGGAGACGCTGCCGGTGCGGGTGCTGCAGCCCGACATCCCGAACCTGTCGGTCTGGGACGCAGACCGCAATCGGGCCGACTACGAAGCTCTGATCGAGCTCTCCCACCATGCCTGCGATCGTCCGGGAGCGCTGCTGATCTGGCCCGAGAGCGCCGCCTGGCCGCGACGGTTGGGACGGGATGCCGAGCTCGACCGCGATCTCGCGGCGCTCGCCGAGAAGGGCTGCGCAGTGCTGCTCAACACGGTGCGGAGCGGCGCCGCGGGCGAGCTGTTCAATGCCGCGACGCTGATCGCGCCCGACGGTGAAAGGACCTACTACGACAAGCGGCACCTCGTGCCGTGGGGCGAATACGTACCGCTCGGTGATCTGCTGCCGGTAGTCGACGCGCTGGCGCGCAACGCCGGCGAGTTCACGGCCGGAGGCGAGCTCGCTCTGCTGCCGGTCGACGGCCATCGACTGGGAGCGGCGATCTGCTACGAGGTGGTCTTTCCCGATCACGTCGCCGAGAGTGTGCGCGCCGGTGCCACGGCTCTTGTGTCGATCACCAACGACGACTGGTACGGACCGACGGCGGCTCGCTGGCAGCACCTGCGGGCGGCGCGCTTCCGCGCCGCCGAGACGCGCCGCACCCTGCTGCGGGCGGCGATCACCGGTGTGTCGGCGATCGTCCGTCCCGACGGCTCGATCGCCCAGCGGGCCCTGCCGGGTGAACGACGCATCCTGTCGACCGAGCTCACGGCGCGGCGCGGCCTGACGCCGTATGCCCGCTTCGGCCGCTTCCTGCCCGCGCTTCTCTTCGTCGTCGGGGGCTTTGTTATATTTCGATCCGGCCGACCGCATTCCGGCGTCGGGCCCGAGCCGCCACCCGCGAGGTAGAGCATGGACACGACCGAAGCACAGCAGACGATCGACAGCCTGAGCGAGCAGATCGTCGGTCTCCGGGGGTTCCTTTGACGAGGAGCGACTGCGCGCCGAGCTCGCCCGTATCGACGAGGCGATGGAAGCCCCCGGCTTCTGGGACGATCCCTCCCGAAGCGCTCCCCTGCTGAAGCAGCGACGCGGCCTCGAGCGCCGGCTGGAGACCCTCGACCGGCTCGATCAGGACTCCGAGGAGCTCGCCGTGTGGAGCGAGTTGCTCGAGGAGGGCGAGTCGGCCGATCAGGTCACCGACTTCCTCTCCGAGGTGCGCCAGCGCGTCGACAAGCTCGACCTGGAGCTCAAGCTCTCCAAGCCCGAGGACGATTCGGACGCGCTGCTCGAGATCCACCCGGGTGCCGGCGGGACCGAGTCGCAGGACTGGGCCGAGATGCTGCTGCGCATGTACCTGCGCTGGGCCGAGCAGAGCGGCTACGAGGTCGAGGTCCTGGAGCGTCTCGACGGCGAGGAGGCCGGCATCAAGAGCGCCACCATCGCGGTGCGCGGCGACTACGCGTACGGGTACCTCAAGGGCGAGAGCGGGGTCCACCGCCTGGTGCGGATCAGCCCGTTCGACGCCCAGAGCCGCCGCCACACCTCGTTCGCCTCGGTGCACGTCTTGCCGGAGATCGACGACGACATCGAGATCGAGATCGACCCGAGCGACCTCAGGATCGACACCTACCGTTCGTCGGGCGCCGGCGGCCAGCACGTCAACAAGACCGAGTCGGCGGTCCGCATCACCCACCAGCCGACCAACATCGTCGTGCAGTGCCAGAACGAGCGCAGCCAGATCAAGAACCGCGCCACGGCGATGAAGATCCTGCGCTCGCGGCTCTACGACCTGGAGCTCCAGAAGCGCGCCGAGGAGCAGGCCAAGGCGGAGAACGAGAAGATGGACGTCCAGTTCGGCTCGCAGATCCGCAGCTACGTGCTGCATCCCTACCGCATGGTGAAGGACCATCGCACCAAGGTCGAAGTGGGGAACGCCGACGCTGTTCTCGACGGCGACCTCGACGCGTTCATCGAAGCCTGGCTGAACCGGCGTGGCGCCAAGGGTGCGGGCTCGAACGGCGCCGGCTCGGACGAGACCGAGTAGGGCGATGGCCGATCCGCCGCGGCTCGACTACGTTTCGCCACTTCCCCCCGTCCGCAGCGGCATCGCCGACTACTCCGTCGACCTGCTGCCGCATCTCGACAGCCGCTCGGACCTCCGGGTCGTGCGGCTGCCGGGACAACCGGTCGCTGGGCCGGTCGAGGAGCGCTGGCGACCGGTGGGGAGCGAGCGTCTCGGCGAGGCGGGGCGGCTGCCCCTCTACCACATGGGCAACAACCAGCATCATCGGGCGGTCCACGACCTGGCGATGCGTCATCCCGGGCTTCTGGTCTTGCACGATATGGTGTTGCATCACTTCCTCCTCGGTCGCACTCTGGGCTCCGACGACTTCGATGCCTACCGCCGCCGGCTCACCGAAGAGCACGGCTGGATCGGGGAGCGGGCGGCCGTCGCGGTCCGCTGGGGAGCCTTCGGCGAGAGCTTGCAGTTCTCGCTGCCGGCCCATCGGCGACTCGTGCGACGTCAGAAGGGTGTGCTGGTACATAGCGAGTGGGCCCGCGAGACGCTGCTCGAGGAGGAGCCGGACCTCGCGGTGCGGGCCGTGCCGATGGGGATCCCGCTGCCCGAGCGGGTCGAGGAGGAACGCGGCGCCGCCTTCCGCCGCCGACGGGGCATCCCGGACGACGCGCCGCTCCTGGGGAGCTTCGGATTCCAGACGCCGATGAAGCGCCCCGAGGTGGCGATCCGGGCGATGGCTCGGCCGGAGCTCGCCGCGGCTCACCTGGTGATCGCCGGCGAGCCGGCGCCGACGCTGGATCTCGATGCGGTGATCGCCGAAGCCGGGATCGGCGGGCGCGTACACGTCACCGGCTTCCTCGACTTCGACGAGTTCGAATCGGCCATCGCGGCCTGTGATCTCTGTCTGAATCTGCGCTATCCGTCCGCCGGCGAGACCTCGGCGGCGCTGCTGCGGGTGCTTGCCCTAGGGCGAGCCACGGTGGTCTCGGATTTCGCCCAGTTCGCCGAGCTGCCCGAGGAGGTGGCGATACGCGTGCCGCTCGGGGAGGGCGAGGTGGAGAGCCTGGCGGCGGCGGCTTCGGTGGGGCTCGCCGCTCCGGAGCGGCTCCACCATATGGGGCAAGCGGCCCGCGAGTACGTGTGCCGCGAGCACGAACCATCCTCGGCAGCCGAGGCGATCGTCGGCGCCGCGACCGAGCTGGTCGATCGCCGACCGTCGGCGGTGCGGCCAGTTGCCGTCCCGCCGCCTACGACCATCGCCTGGAGCCGCCTGCCGGGGGCCATCGAAGTCGAGGGATACGAGGGCCCCTGGGCGGGCGGGGAGCGCCGTCGGCTGGCGGTGCGGCTGACCAACCACGGCCCGGCCCGCTGGTTGGCGGCGACGAGTGGCACGGGCGGAGTCGTCGTCCAGGCGACCCTGCGCGACGAGGACCGCCGGGTTCTCGAGGAGCGCCCTTGGTTGCCGCTCCGTCGCGACCTCGAGGCGGGAGAGACGGCGGTGTTCGAGCTCGAGGTGCGCCGTCCGCTCGGTAGCGTGCGGCTCCACGTCGAGCCCCACGTCGTCGGTCATCGCGGCTTCTGGGCGCTGGGAGGCCCGTGGTGGGAGAGCGCGATCTGAGATCGACACAGCCCGGGCCGGCGCGACGCGACTGGCGCGACGCGGGGCCGGCGCTGGTGATCGCCCTGCTGCTCGTCGCCCTGGCGCTGGCGCGACCGCCGGAGCCACCGGCCTCGGCGCGCGGTGTGGCGCTGGTGCTCGAGGCGCAGAGCCTGGCTCGGGACCTCGATCTGCGCTTCGGCGTCGACGACCTGGAGCGCCTCCGAGCCCTGCCGCAGGGGCACTCGATGGAGGTTCTGCTCGCCGAGACCGGTGACACGACGGCCGGCGCGTTCTCCGTCCCGGTGCCGCTGGTCGTCCCGCTGGCGCCGTTCGCGCTGCTCGGGGGGCTGCGCGCCGTTGTGATCGGCTGCATCGTGTGGACCGTCCTCGCCATGTGGCTCGCGGCGCGGACGCTGCGGCAGCGGCTCGACACGCCGTGGCGCCTGTTGGTGGTCTTTCTCTTCGGCTCGGTGGCTCTCGTCTACCTGTTCGAGCCGCGCCCCGAGGTGCTCGCTCTCGCCGCCGTGGTGGCCGCCTTCGCGCTCGCCTACCGGAGCGAGACGCCCTCGTTCCAGGAGCTGCCCGAGATCTTCGACCGGCCGCAGACGCTGGCCGATCCGCGCTTCGCGGGGCGCTGGCTCGCGGTGGGGTTGCTTCTGGGGCTCGCCGCGCTGGTCCATCCACTCCACCTGGCGCTGGCCGTGCCGGCGGCGCTTGCCCTGCCGTCGCAGCATCGCCGCGGCGGCCGAGTGCTGCTCGCCGTCGGTGTCGCCGCGACCCTGGCCCTGGCCGTCGGCGGCGCTCTTTTCCTGGGTGGGGCGCTGCCGTGGGTGTCGCCTCTCGTCGTCGTCGACAGCGGCAGCCTGCCGCCAGAGCCCGGCGCGTTCTACGGTGGCGGCTTCGTGCCGTCGATCCTTTCCGGGTTCGGGCCGCTGCTCGATCTGCCGCTCGTAGCCTGGAACGCGCTCTTCTTCGTCGCCGGACAGAGTGTCGGACTGGCGGCCTACTGCCTGCCGCTGCTCCTGGCGCTGGCGCTGTGGGAGCCGGCCGCCGGACGAAGCACGCTGGTGGTCACGGCGCTCGTGGTGGGTGTCGCCGCCTTTCTCGGCTGGCCGTTCGATTTCGCCGGCGACGCGTCGCTCGGAAACGCCTGGTGGCTTCCCGCGTACGGGGCGCTGTGGCTGGCACCGACCCGGCGCACTGGCTGGGTCGCGCCGCTCGCCCTGGCGGCTCTGGCCGGGCTGGCGCTGTGGCCTTCGTGGCTCGGCACCGTCGGTCTGCGACCGGGGATCGCCTCGACCGGAGCGCCGGTAGCGCCTCTCGTCGCCCGCTGGCTGCCGGTGGAGACCACCCTGAGACCGGTCGGCCAGGACTTCGTCTCGCAAGGCGACGTGCGGGTCTTCCTGGCCGGCGGCGCGGTCTCGGAGCGCCGCGGCCGGCTCTTCTTGGGCGGCGGCCGGTGGGGTAGCGTCGTGATCGCTTCGCCGCGGCCGCTCGATCGGCTCTTGCTGGCCTTCGACGGTCAGGCCGGCGCCGAGCTCGACGTAGTGGGCGGGGAGCTCGGCAACACGATGTTCCAGCCCGACGGCGGTGTCGGCTTCGAGATCGTGCTGCCGGAGTCGCCGCGTCGCCACCCGATGTGGTGGTCGAGCCACTCCCAGAGCCTCTACGATCTCAAGCTGCGTCTGCCCGGCGCGGCGCCGATCCCGGTCGCCTTCCGGCTCGGGGGAGGGTAGACAGCGTGAGCGAGGACGTCCACAGCTGGATCGAGGATGTGCGCCGACGGCTGGCCTCACCGCCGCCGCAGCGCCTGCCGCTCTCCGAGGCCCGACAGGCCGCGGTTCTGGTGCCGCTCCACGTCGAGTCCGGTCAGCTCCAGGTGCTGTTGACCAAGCGCTCCGACGAGCTGCCGCACCATCGCAGCCAGATCGCCTTTCCGGGCGGTGGGCGCGAGATCGGCGAGGACCCGTGGACGACGGCGCTGCGCGAGACGGAGGAGGAGCTCGCCCTCGACAGCCGCCGGATCCTGCGCCTGGGGCAGCTCGACGAGGCCTGGACCCCCTCCGGCTACCGCATCATCCCCTGTGTCGGGGCGGTGCCGGCGCCGGTCGAGGTGGTGCCGAACGAGCAGGAGATCGCCGAGGCGTTCAGCCTGCCGCTGGCCGAGTTCGCCGAGCCGGAGAAGATCGAGGACCGGCGGGTCGAGATCGACGGCCGGGAGCGCCGGCTGCGCATCTACCACGTCGAGGGACGGCAGGTCTGGGGGCTGACGGCGCGGGTGCTGCAGAATCTGATGATCCGACTGGGTCTGGACTCCGGGCCCGACCACGAGGACCCTTGAACCCTCCCCGCTGGGTGGTGGGGGCCTCTCTGCTGGTTACGATCGTGGGCTGCGGACGGACTCCGATGCTCTATCCGATCCCGGCCGTGCCGGTGCCGTCGCCGCCGCCCCCGCCGCTCGAAGAGGTCGGGCTCGAGGTCGAGCGGGTCGGGCGGCAGGTCGCCTGGCACCGTCCGTTCGCCGAGGCCGCCGACGACCGAGGTCCCGTCCTGCTCCTGTTCCACGGCAACGGCGAGAATCTCGAGACCCTCCGTCGCGCCGGTGTGCTGGCGGCGTTCGACGATCTCGGTCGTCCGTATCTGGCGATCGACTATCCGGGCTACGGTCAGAGCGCCGGGTCGCCCAGCGAGCCCCACCTGCTGGCGGGTGGCCGAGCCGCCGCGGCGTGGATGCGGCAGCGTTACGAAGGCCGGCAGATCGTTCCGGTCGGTTGGTCGCTCGGCGCCGCGGTGGCGATCCAGCTCGTCGCCGGCGGCGAGGCGCAAGGGCTCGTGGCGATCAGTCCCTGGACCAGCCTCGAGGCGATCGGCAGCGACCACTTCCCCGCCTGGCTGGTCGGGCTCGTGGTGCGCGAGCGCTACGACTCGTTGGCGGCAGCACCCCGGGTGGAGCGTCCCGCTCTGGTGATCCACGGTGAGCGCGACCGGATCATCCCGGTCGAGCACGGCCGCCGCGTCGCGGCGGCGCTCCCCGAGGCTCGCTGGGTCGAG
>JAWVZD010000033.1:0-9081 GCA_033722395.1 Thermoanaerobaculia bacterium
CCGACCACGACGCGGTCGGGCTGCATGAAGTCCTCGATCGCCGAGCCCTCGCGGAGGAATTCCGGATTGCTCACCACCGCGAACTCGGCCTCCTCGCCGGCGTGGCGCCGGATGATGCTCTCGATCAGCGCACCGGTGCCGATCGGTACGGTGCTCTTGGTGACGATCGCCTTGTAGCCGTTCAGGTGTCGACCGATCGAGGTCGCCACCTCTTCGATGAACTGCAGGTTGGCGGAGCCGTCGGGCAGCGAAGGCGTCCCGACGGCGATGAACACCGCCTGTGCGCTCTCGATCGCCGGACCGAGCTCGGTGGTGAACTCCAGGCGGCCGGCCTTGGCGTTCTTGGTCACCAGGGTGGCGAGGCCGGGCTCGTAGATCGGCACGCCCCCGGCTCGCAGGGTGTCGATCTTGGCCTGGTCCTTGTCGACCCCGGTCACCTGCATGCCGAAGTCGGCCAGGCAGGCTCCCGTCACCAGGCCGACGTAACCGGTACCGACTACACAGATCTTCATGGCGTTTCCTCGGCTGGGGCCGAGAGCACTTCAGTCGAGGCCCTCCGTCCGGTACCAGCGGACGAAGCGCTTCAGGCCCTCGCGGATGGAGACCTTCGGGGAGTAGCCGAGCAGGCGGCCGGCCTTGTCGACGTCGGCGTAGGTGATCGGAACGTCCCCGGGCTGGTCGGCAAGATACTCGATCCTCGGCTCGACGGCAAGCTCCTCGGCGATCCAGGCGACCAGGTCCGACAGGCGGGTGGTCTCCGCTCCACCGAGGTTGATGATCTCGAAGTCGGGTGCCAGATCGAGCGCCGCGACGACTCCGTCGACGATGTCGTCGATGTAGGTGTAGTCGCGGCGCGAGCTGCCGTCACCGTAGAGCGGGATCGGCTCGCCGCGTGCCGCCAGCTGGGTGAACTTGTGAATCGCCATCTCGGGGCGCTGCGCCGGTCCGTAGACGGTGAAGAAGCGCAGGCAGGAGATGCGCAGATCGTAGAGGTGGTGGTAGTTGAAGCAGAGTAGCTCGCCGGCGCGCTTGGTGGTGGCGTACGGGCTGATCGGCTGGTCGACCGGATCGTCCTCGGAGAACGGCACCTTGCGGTTGATGCCGTAGACCGACGACGACGAACCGAAGACGAAGGTTCTCGGTCCGTGGCGACGCGCTGCTTCGAGCAACCGCAGGGTGCCGATGCAGTTGACGTCCTCGTAGAGGATCGGCTCCTCGAGGCTCGGTCGCACGCCGGCTCGCGCCGCCAGATGAACGACGGCGTCGAACCCGTCGTCGCGGAACAGATCGTCCACCAGGGCCTCGTCGCGGATGTCCCCTTCGACCAGGCGGTAGTCGTCGCGCTCCAGGAACGGCTCGACGTTGCGGCGTTTGCGTCGAGGATCGTAGAAGTCGTTGAAATCGTCGAGGACGGTGACGCGGTCGCCCGTCTCGAGCAGGCGCTCCGTCAGATGCGTGCCGATGAATCCGGCGCCGCCGGTCACCAGCAGGTGCTGGGTCACCGTCGTCCCCCTTCGAGCGGTGGCGGCTCCACCCCCTCGGCCTCCATCTCGTCGATCCTCTCCTCGTACCGTTCGCGCATGCCCTTCTTCTGGCGGTTGCGGATCAGCCAGCGCAGGATCTTCGACTCGTTGACTCCGACGATGATGTCGTTCAACGCCCGATAGACCGACGGGTCGTTGACCAACTGGGCGACGGTGCCGTTCCCCGAGTTGATCTTCTCGGTGACCAGACGCAGGTTCTCGATCATCGCCTCGAGATCGGCGCTGACCTTGGTGGCGTACTCTTCGTCGCTCAGGAGCTTGTTGAGCAGGCCCTCGCCCTCACGGATCTCGGTCACCAGATCGCCGAGCTCTCCGGTGGTGGTCTCGAGGTTGCCGACCGCACCGCTGAAGCGCTGGCTGAGCTCGGCGTCGTGGATCAGGTCGGCCAACAGGCCCTCGCCGTGCTCCACGCTGTCGAGCAGAGCCTCGAGACGCGCCACGGCCGATTCGACGCGCTCGGCCAGGGTCGGATCGTTGAACAGGCGTCCGAGCGTCCCCTCGCCGCTGTCGATCTTGCCGAGGATGCTGTCGAGAGAGGCCAGGGTCGAGCGCAGCGACTCGGTCATCTCCTCTCCCTCCTCGTCACCGGCGGTGAGCTCGCCCAGCAGGCCCTCCCCGCGCTCCATGCGCTGCAGGATGTTGCGCAGCGACACGGAGATGGCCGCGACGTTGTCGACCACGTCCTCGCCCGAGGCGAGCAGGCGGTCGACATCGGTCTGGGGAGCTGCCTCGATCTCCCCTCCCTCGGGTACGGTGGGGGCGTCGGGCGAACCGGAGGTGATCTCGACGTACTTGTCTCCCAGCAGGCCGAGACTCTTGATACGGGCCAGCGAGTCCTCGCGAATGCGCGAGCGGTACCGCTCGTCGACGCTCAGGTAGACGCGGATCTTCTGACGGGTGATCTCTTCCGGCAGCACGATGTCGTCGACCTGCCCCACGTTGACGCCGTCGAGCTGCACCGACGCTCCTCTGGACAGACCGCTGGTCGAGCCGAACTCGACCCAGTAGGTGTTCTTGCTCACGAAGAGCTGGTCGCGGTCTCCGACCAGGAAGACGCCGACGGCGAACACCGCCGCCGCCGCGACCACGAGCAGCCCGACTTTGATCTCACGCTGCATCGCTCACCTCGTTGGCGGCCAAGAATCGGCCGAACGGACCCTCCGGTCGGGCGTCGGCCTCCTCCCAGGTGCCGACGAAGGCGGCCTCGCCGTCCTCCAGGAACGCCACCAGGTCTCCGACCCGTCGGGCGAGCGGGATCTCGTGGGTGACCACGACGGAGCTCATCTCCAGCCGGCGCTGAATATTGCGGATGAGCTTCGCGATGGTGGCCGAGGTGAGGGGATCGAGGCCGGTGGTCGGCTCGTCGAACAGCACCACCTCCGGGTTGATGATCAGCGAGCGAGCCAGAGCGACCCGTTTGCGCATGCCCCCCGACAGGGCGGACGGCATCTTCTCGTCGACGTCTTCGAGCTCGACCATCTCGAGCGCTCGGTCGACACGCTGGCGGATCTCCTCGGGACCGGCGTCGGTGTGTCGACGCAGCTGGAAGGCGAGGTTGTCGTAGACGTTCATCGAATCGAAGAGCGCACCGCTCTGGAACAGCATCGCCACCCGGTGCCGCATGCTGTAGAGCTCACGCTCGCGGAGCGGTGCGATGTCCTCGCCGTCGAAGAAGATCTGCCCGGAGTCCGGTTTGTCGAGGCCGTCCATCAGACGCAGGGTGACGCTCTTGCCCGAGCCCGAGCGTCCCATGATGACCAGCGACTTGCCCCGCGGCAGCTCGAGGTCGAGACCGTCGAGCACCACCTTGTCGCCGTAGCTCTTCCTGACCTCGACCAGCCGATAGATGGGATCGGACACGAGTGCGCCGTGCTCAGAAGAGAATGTAGAACAGCTTGGTGAGGAAGAAATCCGATACCAACACGAGAATCGAGGCGAACACCACCGTGTTGGTCGTCGCTCGCCCCACTCCGTCCGCTCCGCCCCGAGCGTGCAAGCCATTGTAGCACCCGATGATGGCGATGAAGTAGGCGAAGAAGAACGATTTTCCGATGCCGCTGGTGATGTCCGACAGGGTCAGCGCCTCGAACACTTGGTTGAGATAGAACGAGCCGGTGACGTTGAGTTGGAAGACGGCGACCATCAGGCCGCCGAGAATCCCCAGCATGTCGCCGATCACCGTCAGCGCCGGCAGCATGACGAGCGTCGCCAGCAGCTTCGGTGCGACCAGCTCCTTGACCGGGTCCGAGGCCATCGAGCGCAGCGCGTCGATCTGCTCGGTGACCTTCATGGTGCCGAGCTCGGCCGTCATGCCCGAACCGATGCGACCGCCGACGATGAGCGCGGTCAGGACCGGGCCGAGCTCTCGCACGACCGATTTCGAGACCAGCGTGCCGACGTAGTACTTGACCCCGAGGCTCGGCAGGCTGTAGGCGGTCTGGAGCGCCAGCACCATGCCGGTGAAGGTGGTGGTGATGCCGGCGACGACCAGGGATCGGACGCCGATCTGCTCGGCCTGAAGCACCCAGGAGGAGACCCGGTAGGGCGGCGTCACCATGGCGACGAACGCCTTGACGGTGAGGATCGATACCTCGCCGACTCGCGCTAGGGGCTGGGTGCTGAGGATGCCGTTCACGGGAGGAGGGGGCCGAGGTCGGAGGCGGCGAGCGGGTGACGGATAGAATTACGCCTCGCGCGTTCGGACGTCGTCCACGGATCGCTCGTCCATCCCGCGCCGTGGGTCGCGATTGTAGCAGGAGCGAGGGCCTGCCGAGAGAAGGGGCGCCCGCATCGAGAGAGAGCCCGGAGCATGTCGAGATCGTCGTCAGCCGGCCCGGTTCGCGTCGCCCTGGCGACGATCGGCGGAAATCTGTATCTGATCGTCGGCACCCTGGTCTTCGGACTGGCGACCGGACTCGGTGGCCTCGTTCTACCGCCCGGGCGCGTCTTCCGCTGGACGAGTGAGCGCTGGGGACGCAGCGTCCTGGCGGCATCGGGCATCCGTCTGGAGGCGCGCTACGACTGCGACCTCGCCGCTGCCGGCCGCACGGTGCTGATGCCGAACCATCAGAGCCTCTACGACATTCCGGCTCTGCTCGCGACCCTGCCTGGCCAGACCCGCTTCCTGGCAAAGCAGAGTCTCTTCCGCATTCCGATCTTCGGCTGGTCGCTCCGGACCGGGGGGTTCATCCCGGTCGATCGGGGCAATCGCCGCCAGGCCCGAGAGGTCTTCCAGCGGGCGATCGACGGGCTGGGGGCGGGCGATTCGATCCTGATCTTTCCCGAGGAGACCCGCACTACCGACGGACGGCTCGGAGAGTTCAAGAAGGGCGGCTTCCTGCTGGCGCTGCGCAGCGGGCTGCCGATCGTGCCGGTGGGGATCCGTGGCAACTTCGAAGTGAGACCGAAGGGGAGTTGGGTCATCCGACCCGGTCGGGTGACGGTACACTACGGCTGTCCGATAGGCGCGGAGGATTACTCCGTGCGTGAAATCGACCGATTCATGGCGGCCGTACGGAGCGAGATGGCGCGTCTGGCCGCCATCGAGGAAGGAAGCGAGCGATGAGTGATCAGTTGGAGAAAGCGATCTGGGAGGCGCTCAAACAGGTGCGGTTCCCCGGCATGTCGCGCGACATCGTGTCGTTCGGCTTCGTCGACAGGGTGGCGGTGGAGGACGGCGTGGCGCGGGTCGATCTGGCGATCGCGACCCAGAGTCGGGAGGCCGCCGAGCAGGTCAAGGCGCAGGTCGAGTCGGCGCTGGACGGTCTCGAGGGTTTGGAGGGTGCCGAGGTGTCGCTCAGGGTCTCGCAGCCGCCGTCGGCGCAGGATGCGGTGAGCCAGCAGGCCGACCTGGTGCCGGGGGTGGAGTACCTGATCGCCGTGGCCAGCGGCAAGGGGGGAGTCGGAAAGTCGACCGTGGCCTCCAACCTAGCGGTTCGACTGGGGCAGCTCGGTCACCGGGTGGGACTGCTCGACGCCGATATCTACGGCCCGTCGATCCCGATGATGTTCGGCATCGATCAGAAGCCCAAGGTGGAGAACAACCGCCTCTTTCCCTTCGAGCGCTACGGCATCAAGATCATGTCGCTCGGCTTCATCCTCGACGTCGACACGCCGGTCATATGGCGGGGCCCGATGATCGTCAAGGCGATCGAGCAGATGCTGGGCGACGTCGAGTGGGGAGAGCTCGACTATCTGATCGTCGACCTGCCGCCGGGTACCGGCGACGCCGCGCTGACCCTGGCGCAGAAGGCGCCCCTGTCGGGCGCGGTGATCGTGACCACGCCGCAAGACATCGCTCTGATCGACGCCCGCAAGGGCCTGGCGATGTTCGAGAAGGTGAGTGTGCCGGTGATCGGCATCATCGAGAACATGTCGACGTTCGTCTGTCCTCATTGCGGCGAGGAGACGCAGATCTTCAAGCAGGGTGGCGGTCAGCGCACCGCCGAGATCCTGGGCTGCGAGTTCCTCGGTTCGGTGCCGCTCGACGCCGAGATCGTCGACAGCGGCGATGCCGGCGAGCCGATCGTGGCGCGGCACCTCGAAGGACCCCACGCCGAGGCGTTCGGGCGCCTCGCCGCGGCGGTGGCCGCGCCGGCGGAGGCGACCGAGCGACCGAAGGTATCGATCTTCTGACCGTCGCGAGCAGCGTCGATGCCTCGGCGGCCAGGCGCCGACCGGCCGGGTTCGTCGCCGAGGAGTAACTCGTTACCGACCATGCCCGCCTCCTCTCGACCGTCTCGTGTCGCCCTGGTGGCGGACGCCCACCTCGGCGGCTACGGTGGCGCAGCCGATCGACTGATCGCGCAACTGGAGCGCTTGCCCGAGGAGGGCTGTGGCCGGTTGGTGCTGTTGGGAGACATCTTTCACGTCTGGGTCGGAGCGCGCCAGTTCGAGACCCCCGAGATCCGCCGGGTCCACCGGGTGCTCGAGGAGCTCGCCGCGGCCGGGATCCGACTCGACTACGTAGAGGGGAACCGGGACTTCTTCCTCGCCGACAGCCCGTACGCCGAGCCGTTCGAGACCATCTCCACGGAGGTCGCGATCGAGAGCGATGGGCGGCGATATCTAGCGGTACACGGCGACGGCATCGACCGTTCCGACCGCCAGTATCTGTTCTGGCGCTGGCTGTCGAAGAGCGCGCTCAGCCGCTTTCTGATCCTTCACCTACCGGCGTCGATCGCCGACTGGGCGCTGCATCGGACCGAGGCCAGCCTGGCGCGGACCAACTTCGAGTACCGGCAACAGATCCCGCAGGAGGCGATCCGGCGCTTCGCCGAGAGCGAGCTCGAGCGTGGATTCGACGAGATCTTGCTCGGCCACTACCACGCCGCTCGTACGTGGCGGGTCGACGGGGGAACGGTTCGCATCCTGGACGCTTGGTTCGACTCGCACCGCATCGAGTGGCTCGACCAGATCGGCGCAGGGCGAGGTAGGGGGCGATGAGCGGCACCGGATCGCTCGCTCGCTGTCAGATCGGAGCGCCTCCGGGCCACCAGGAAGGTGGAGCCGTGCCGGTGGTGGTGAGCGAGCGCAACGAATGACCAGCGCCCCGATCGCAGTGCCGTGCGGACGCCGGGTGAGCGGACGTCTGCGTCCCCCTTCATCGAAGAGCGTCACCCACCGCCTGGCCCTTCTCGCCTTCTCGGCGCGACGCGAGACCGTGATCGAGAGACCCCTCGACGCCGTCGACACGCGGCTCCTGGCGGCGGCGCTCCGCGCCCTCGGGGCGCGGTCGTCGTGGGAGGGAGACCGGTTGGTGGTCGCACCGGATCGGCGCCCGCCAGGCGAGCCGCGGATCGAATGCGGTAATGCCGGCACCCTGTTTCGACTCCTCACCGGGACGCTCGCGGCGACGACGGGACGCTTCCTGCTCGACGGCTCGGCGCGTCTCCGTGAGCGACCGATCGCGCCGCTGGTCGACGGGCTACGGGCGCTCGGCGCGGCGATCGAGTACGTCGGCGAGCCGGATCGGGCGCCCCTGATGATCGAGGGCGGCCGGCTCGCCGGTCGCGCGCGGCTCGATGCCGGCGCCTCGAGCCAGTTCTTGTCGGCGCTGCTGCTGGCCGGCGTCGCCGCGGCCGGGCCGATCGAGATCGAGGTGGAGCGGTTGGTGTCGGCGCCGTACGTACGGGTGACGCGGCAGTGCGTGGAGATGTGCGGTGGGCGGATCGAGGTCTCCGGGCGGCTCTATCGCGTCCAACCGGGGCTCGATCCTCCGGCGCGACTCGAGGTGGAGGCGGACTACTCGGCGGCGGCCTATCCGGCCGCGGCGGCCGTGGTGAGCGGCGGCGAGGTTCGACTCGCGGGCCTGCGGCGCGACTCTCCTCAAGGAGATGCGGCCTTTCTCGATCTCCTCGCGGCGATGGGCGCCGAGGTCGCCCGCACGGGTGACGAAGTCGCGGTCGCCGCCGGGCGCCCCCTCGTCGCCGTCGAAGCCGACCTCGGCGAGATGCCCGATCAGGTACCGACGTTGGCCGCCCTGGCGCCCTTCGCCCGTGGTACGACCGTGATCTCGGGGGTACCCCATCTGCGCTTCAAGGAGAGCGATCGGCTCGGCGTGATGGCCCGCGAGCTCGATCGTCTCGGTGCGGTGGTCGAGGAGCGTGACGACGGGCTGGTGATCGAGGGCTCGTGGGCCGAGGCGGAACCGCCCGCCGAGCCGGTGGTGGCCGATCCGCACGACGACCATCGGGTCGCCATGAGCCTGGCGCTGGTCGGCCTGCGCCGGCCGGGTGTGTCGATCGGCACACCGGAGGTAGTGGAGAAGTCCTATCCGGCGTTCTGGGACGATCTCGCCGGGCTGCTCGGGGATCGAGGGTGGCGGCGCCGCTGATCCCGACGGCGGCCGTAGAACCGCGCATCCTGGGTCGCGATCCGGTCCTGCGCTCGGCGCTCGACCGCGCGCACCGGCTGGCCGGCTCGGACCTACCCGTCCTGGTGCTGGGGGAGACGGGCACCGGGAAGGAGTTGGTGGCGCGCGCGGTTCACGTCCGCAGCGGACGATCCGGGCGGCCGTTTCTCCCGCTCAACTGCGCGGCGCTGTCGCCTTCGCTGCTGCTGTCGGATCTCTTCGGGCACGTCCGCGGCGCCTTCACCGGTGCCGATCGCGACCGCAGTGGCCTGTTCGAGTCGGCGCGAGGCGGCACCGTGTTCCTGGACGAGATCGGCGATCTGCCGGACGAAGCGCAGGGCAAGCTGCTGCGAGTCCTCCAGGCCGGTGAGGTGCGACGCATCGGCGAGAGCCGCTCGCGACGCGTCGATGTCCGGGTGGTGGCCGCGACCCATCGCGACCTCGGAACGATGGTGGAGCGGGAGAGGTTCCGGCGCGATCTCTACTTTCGCCTCGGGGTGGGGACGGTCGAGCTGCCACCGCTGCGCCTCAGGGGTAACGACGTGATTCTGCTGGCCGAGTACTTCCTGGCTCGCGCCGCTGGCGCCCGCCGACTCGAGCTCGGCCGCGACGCACGACGTGCCCTGCGCCGACATACCTGGCCGGGGAACGTACGAGAGCTCGAGAACGTCATCGCGGTGGCCG
>JAWVZD010000034.1:0-8985 GCA_033722395.1 Thermoanaerobaculia bacterium
CTGGTTGGTCGACGGGATGCTCGAGGCGGCCCGCAGCATCGAGTCGTCGACCGAGCTGCGCCGCGTGCTCTCGGCCCTCGTCGCCGTGCCCGAGCTCTCCGACGAGCTCTTCCTCGAGGCGCTCGACGTCTCCGAGGAGATCGCCTCCTCGAGGGAGAGGGCGGGACTCCTGCAGAAGTTGGTCGCCGTCCTGCCGTCGAGCCCCGAGCTCGCCTCGCGCTACATCGAGGTGGCCTCGACGATCTCCTCGTCGGTCGAGAAGCGCTCCGCTCTCGCGACCCTCCTCGAGGACCGCGCCCTGCCACCCGGCGTCTGCGTCGAGTGGGTCCGCTCGGCCTCGCGGGTGGCCTCCTCGGAGGTGCAGGCCGATCTGCTGGTGGCGGCCGCGCGCCGCTGTGCGGCGGCGACGGAGGTCCTCCCCGTCTATCTCGCGGCGGTCGAGGAGCTGCCGTCTTCGGTCGACCAGCGACGTGCTCTGGTGGCCATGGCGGAGGTGGCTGCGGCCGACGCCGCGGCCCGCGCCGCGATCGCCGCCGTCGCCGAGCGTGCCGTCGCCTCGGCCAGCGAACGGGCGGCGGTTCTCGAGCACCTGGCCACCGCCGCACAGCCCTGAAGGGCGGCGCGACCAGGCTCGGCATCGGCCGAGGCCTTCGTCGAAGGGCAGCGGCGACGCCCCCCGCCCGGCCGCCGTAGAATCGCGGCGTGACCGTGAGCTCCCGTCGGTCCTTGATCCGCGCTCTGGCGTCGGCCCTCGTGGCCCATCCGTGGCTGGGCGTTCTGTTGGTGGCGCTGCCGACGCTCCTGGCGGTCCCGCAGCTGGCCGATCTCGAGGTCGACAACGCTCTCGAGGTATGGCTGCCGCCGAGCGGCGCCGAGCAGCGCCGCTACCAGGAGTTCGTCCGAGAGTTCGGCAGCGAGGAGTACGTGCTAGTGATCTATCCCCTCGGCCTACCGCTGGAAGAGGGATTCCTCGAACGCCTCGTCGACCTCAGGTTCGAGCTCGAGGAGATCGAAGGGGTCGCAGGGGTCTACGATCTGTCGGGGATCTACTCCCGCTTCTACGCTCTGCTCGGGCGGGAGCGCTTCGAGCGGGACCTGGCGACGCCGTTCTACAGCCGCTTTCTGGTCTCGGAGGACCGGGAGCTCGCCGCGACCTGGGTGCTGCTCGACCTCGCGTCCGACGTCGGTCGCGAGTCGGTGGTGGACGGGATCCGCGCCGGCGTCGAACGGGCGGGTCTCGAGTCCTTCTGGCTCGCCGGTTCGCCGGTGCTCAACCAGGCGCTCGACGACTCGTCGACCGGGGCGGCGCGGCGCTTCTTCCCGCTCGTCTTCCTGGTCTCCTGTCTTCTCCTACTGGGGGTTTTCAAGCGCTTTGCCGGCATCGTCATTCCTGTCGTCTCCGTCGGCTGCGGGCTGATCTGGACGATGGCGCTCCTGGTCGTGCAGGGCGACAGTCTCGACATGGTGACGGTCACGCTGCCGCCCGTCCTCTGGGTCGTCGGCTTGGCGACCAGCATCCACCTGTTGGCGAGGAGCCAGGCTCGCCTGCGCGGTGGCGATGATGTGGAGCCGGCGCTCACCGATACCCTGACCGAGTTGATCCCGCCCTGCGTCATGAGTGCGGTGACGACGGCCATCGGGTTCGGGGCGCTGACCGTGTCGTCGATGCGACCGGTCGAGGCGATGGGGCGTTACGCCGCGCTCGGGGTCTTCTGCTGCCTGGCGAGCAATCTGCTCCTCTTCCCCTCCCTCGGCCGCTGGTGGGGACGGCACGGCGGCCGCTGGTCGGAGACCAGCTCGGTCGCTCGTCGACTCGAGTGGGTGGGTGCAGCCGTGGTCGCCAGGCCGCGGACGATCGTCGCCGTGAGCGCGGCTCTGGTGGTGGTCGCGGTCTTCGGCCTGATCCGTCTCGAGGCCGACTCGAACGTCATCGAGTTCTTCGCCGACGACACCCGCATCGCGACGACCTACGAAGAGGTCGTGCCGGCGATTACCGGGCCGTACTCTCTGGAGGTCCTGCTCGAACCCCCCGAGGGAGTGCGGAGCCTGCCGACGCTCGAGCGGATCGACCGGTTGTCGGAGGAGCTCGGCGATCTGACGGGTGTGGCCCGCGTGCTGTCGGTGGTCGACTTCGTCAAGAAGGCGTCGATGGCGACCGAGGACCCGTCGGCACCGTACGACCTGCCCGCCGACGAGGAGGCGCTCGCTGTGGCCTGGGATCGGGTCGACCGGCACCTGGCCGACGAGGTCGGGAGCCTCGTCGGGAGCCAGGGTACGGTCCGGCTCAGCGTCATCGCGCGACCGATGGGCTCGACGGCGCACGGCAGACTGGTCGAGCGGCTGGAGGAGGTCTTGGACCGTGACGAGCTCTCCGCCTGGAAGCCCCGCGTCACCGGTGTCGTCACCCTGCTCGTCGAGCTGCAAGACGAGTTGCTGCGCAGCCAGATCCGGAGCTTCGGTCTCGCCTTCCTGCTGATCGTGCCGCTGATCTTGGTCTTCTTCCGTTCGCCCGCCTACGCCGCCGCCAGTCTGCCGCCGAATCTGGTGCCGATCGTCCTCGTCCTCGGCTCGATGGGTTACGTCGGCATCCCCCTCGATCCGGCGACGGTCATGATCGCTGCCATCGCGCTCGGCTTGGCGGTCGACGACACGATCCACTTCCTCGGCCACTACCGCCGGCTGCGCCGCGACGGCGCTGCGGTCGAGCGGGCCGCCGTCGACACCCTGGTCGCGGTCGGTCGGGCGTTGTGGATCACCACCGCCGTCGTCGCCGCCGGCTTCTCGATGCTCTGCTTCTCGAGCTTCCGGCCGCTGCTCTTCTTCGGCCTGCTCTCGGCGGTGACGGCGGTCGCCGCCCTGGTGGGGAATCTCGTGTTGCTGCCGGCGGTGCTGATGCTGCCGCGGTCGGCGAAGGTCGATGGATAGGCCCGTTCAGGAGAGGCGGTAGGAGACTCGTTCAGGGCCGCTCGTCCGCGAGGAGGCGCCGCGCTTCGTCGATCGCGGCCATGTCCTCGACGATTCGGCTCTGACGCGGCTCGGAGGCGACGACCCGCTCGAGCCGCCCGATCGCCTCGGCGCGACGACCGTCGCGGAACCGCAGCAGCGCGTCGGCGAGATAGGTCTGGTTGAACGGATTCTGCGGCGCGATCCGGCAGGCGATCTCGAGCTCGCGCACCGCCAGATCGCGGTCGACCCAGCCGGTCACCAGGGGGATCCGGGGTGCCTCGGTGTGCAGGCGTCCGAGCAGGCGGTGCCCGGCGGCGTCGTCGAAGCGCTCGTCTAGGGCGACGACCATCCGGCCGAACTCGCGCAGCTTGTCGCCCACGCCGGCGCGGGCAGCGGAGAGTCGACCCGTGGTGTCGCCCCAGCGGCCCCAGTGGACCGCGGAGTAGTAGTAGATCGCCGCCGCCAGTGTCTCGCCGGTCGCGGAGTCGTCGGCCCCCGAATCGGCGTCCGCTCCCTCATCCGAGAGGGCTCGTACGATGCTCCCCTCGCTCGCCTCGCCTTCGGTGAGGCCGTGACGCTCGAGCAGCAGGCGTCGGGACTCGTCGGCGAGATCGCGTGCCCGCCGGAAGAGCTGGCGCTTCTCGTCCTCCTCTTCGAGCACGTACTCGCCGAAGAACTGCTGAGCGCGCAGCAGCTTCCAGCGCACTTCGAGGTCGTCGGACCGTTTGGCGAGGAGCGCCTCGTAGGCCTCGAGAGCCTGCCGAATCGGAACCGGATCCGGCTCCCCGTCGCGGTGACCGCGGGCTCGCTGCCGCCAGAGTCTGTCGGCCTGCTCGAGGCTCGGGGAGTCGGTCGTCCCGGGGAACACCGAGAACGGGATCGACAGCACGATCGAGAGCGTCAGAGCCACCGAACGCACGGACGGTCCGACAGCCTGCTGAAGCAGCGAGTGCATCGGCGTGATCTTGCCACGACGCAGAGGCATCCTGTAGCATTTCACCGTCACCCCGGTTCGTTCGAACGTCGGCGGAGGCGTCGAGCTGGAGCCGGGGCGCCGTGTTTTTCCCCGTCGAAGTTTCGCAGGCGAGAACCATCTCGCTAGGCCCATTTCTTGCAGATGGTCGTGTGGAGAACTCGGCGAGAGCGAACGAGAGTGGACCTCGCTGCTATCGTTGAACCGTTGCCGATCGGTCGGCCGTAGGTAGGATCGGTAGCGGCGTTCGAGGCCGTGGTGGAAAGCATCGAAACGGAGCGGCTGGGCTGAGCTCCTCCAGGGAGTCGTCCTCGAGATGGGGCGGTGCTGGAGACGGGTCCTGGAGACCGTTTTCGACAAGGGTGAGAGCGAGAGAATCTTCGATGGAGCAGATCGAGTCAGCGGGTTCGCCGTCTCCCGTGGAGGCCCGCGCCACGAGCCGTGAGCAGTCGCGGTGGGCGAGCCTGGACGAAGCCCTCGGCGCGGCCCGTCGGGGTCTCCTCGCTCTGCAGCGCGAGGACGGCCACTGGTGTGGCGAGCTCGAAGGCGATTCGATCCTGGAGTCCGAGTACATCCTCCTGATGTACTTCCTGGGGCGCGCCGGGGAAGAGCGGGTCGCGAAGGCGGCCAACTACCTGAGACGCGAGCAGTTGCCGCAGGGAGGCTGGGCGGTCTTCCCGGGCGGCGACGCGGAGGTGAGCGCCACCGTCAAGGGGTACTTCGCTCTCAAGCTGATGGGAGACGCGCCCTCGGCCGAGCACATGCTCCGTGCGAGGAGGGCGGCCGAGCGCCTCGGCGGCATGCGGGCCTGTAATTCCTACACCAAGCTCTATCTGGCCATTTTCGGCCAGTACCCGTGGAAATACTGCCCGGCGGTTCCGCCGGAGATGATCTTGCTGCCCAACTGGCTGCCGTTCAACATCTACGCGATGTCCTCCTGGTCGCGGGCCATCGTCGTGCCGCTGGCGATGATCTGGGCCTACAAGCCGCATTGCGAGGTGCCCGATCAGGCCGCCATTCCGGAGCTCGACATCGAAGGGTCCGCCCGGCACCGCGCCCCCGCCTCGACACCGGCCGAGCAGGCCTGGGTGACCTTTTTCGAAGCCGTGGACATCGGCCTGAAGTGGGTCGAGGGGTTGAAGCTGCGCCCGTTCCGGCGGCTGGCCCTGAAGCGCTGCGAAGAGTGGATCCTGGCTCGGCTCGCGAAGAGCGACGGCCTGGGCGCGATCATCCCACCGATCATCAACACGATCGTCGCTTTCCGGTGTCACGGTTACGACCCGGACCACCCGGTCCTCGCGGCTCAGCTCGAAGAGATCGACAAGCTCGAGATCGTCGAGGGCGACACCTTGCGGATACAGCCCTGCAAGTCCCCAGTATGGGATACCTCGCAGGCGATCAGCGCGCTGCGCGACGCGGGCCTTCCGGGCGACGATCCCGCGCTGGTGTCGGCGGCCGAGTGGCTGCTCGATCACGAGGTGCGGGCGGGCGGCGACTGGAAGCTGCTCAACCCCGAGGTCCCGATCGGCGGCTGGTATTTCGAGTACGCCAACGAGTTCTACCCCGACTGTGACGACACCGCCGAGGTGATGACGGCGCTGGCCAAGCTCGAGCCGCCGGCGGGGAGCCTGGAGAGGCGTTCCCGTCAGGCCCTCGAGCGAGCCGCCGCCTGGTTGATCGGTATGCAGAACGACGACGGCGGATGGGCCGCCTTCGATCGCGGCTGCGATCGCGAGGTGCTGACCTACATTCCGTTCGCCGATCACAACGCAATGATCGATCCGAGCACGGTCGACATCACCGGCCGCGCCCTCGAGGCCCTGGCTTCCTGCGGCTTCGCCTCCGATCATCCCGCGGTTCGCCGCGGCATCGGCTTCGTGCTCGAGCAGCAGGAGCCGGACGGCTCCTGGTACGGGCGGTGGGGGGCGAACTACATCTACGGCACCTGGCTGGCGCTGAGCGGATTGGCCGCGGCGCGCTTCGACATGCGGCACCCCGCCTGTCGCCGAGCGGTCGACTGGCTCCTGGCGTGCCAGAATCCGGACGGCGGCTGGGGCGAGTCGTTGCGCTCCTACGAGGATCCGGACTGGCGCGGTCGCGGCGCGACGACGACGTCGCAGACGGCTTGGGCGCTGCTCGGCCTCATCGCCGCCGGGGAGGCCTCGAGCGAGGCCGTGCGGCGGGGCGTCGAGTGCCTGCTCGAAAGGCAGCAGGAGGACGGCACCTGGTACGACCAGGCGTGGACCGGCACCGGGTTCCCGCGCGTCTTCTACCTGCGCTACCACTACTATTCGACCTACTTCCCATTGCAGGCTCTGGCGGTCTACCGCCGCTCGGTCGTCTCCGACGACGCGGGCGAGCGTGTCGCTTGAGGAAACCGAGGTACCGGATGAGATTCCCGCTCCACATCACCACCGACATGATCCGCCATCAGGTGAAGAACGCGGTGAAGCGCAACAAGCGCTACCCGTACGTGCTGATGCTCGAGCCGCTCTACACCTGCAACCTGGCCTGCATCGGCTGTGCCCTCGAGCGTCACACCGGCAAGCTCAAGGATCGCCTGCCGGTCGAGGTCTGTCTCCAGGCGGCCGACGACTGCGGCGCTCCGGCGGTCTCGATCTGCGGTGGGGAGCCGACCATCTATCCGGAGCTGCCGCAGCTCATCGCGGGGCTGATCGAGCGCAAGCGCCACATCTACCTGTGTACCAACGCCCTGCTGATGGAGGAGACGGTCTACGGCAAGGTGCCGCCGCACAAGCGACTGACCATCAACGTTCATCTCGACGGCATGCGCGAGACGCACGATTACGTCTGCGCCCGGGAGGGTGTGTTCGACAAGGCGGTCGAGGCGATCGTGGAGTCGAAGCGCCGCGGCTACCACGTCATCACCAACACGACGATCTTCAAGGAGACCGACATCGACGAGGTCGAGGAGTTGTGCGACTACCTGAGCGAGATCGGTATCGACGGCATGCTGATCTCGCCCGGCTATCAGTACGAGTCGGTGAAGAGGGACATCTTCATGACGCGCCAGGACATGGAGGAGAAGTTCAAGCGGGTCCTGGAGATGTCCAAGAAGTACCGCCTGAACTCGACGCCGATGTTCCTCGAGTTCGCCGCCGGGATGCGGGAGTACGATTGCTCGCCGTGGAGCACCGTCACCTTCACGCCGCTCGGCTGGAAGGGACCGTGCTACCTGATCGGCAAGGAGTACACCTTCTCGTGGGACGAGTTCTGGAACGAGACCGACTGGGAGTATTGGGAGTCGCGCCAGGACGACCTCTGCCAGAACTGCGCCATGCACTCCGGCTTCGAGGCGTCGGTGGTAACCGAGCTCAGGTCGAATCCGCGTGACATGGCGCGCATGGCGGCCTGGAACCTGCTCGGCTAGCCCGGGCCCCGAGGGCGATCGGCCTGAGAGCCTTTCTCACCGGAGCGACCGGCTTCGTCGGCGGGCACCTGCTCGACGCCCTGCTGGCGCGCGGCGCCTCCGTGCGCTGCCTGGTGCGCGATCCCTCCCGCTTCCGCCATCGGTCGAGCGGCGACGTCGAGCTGGTGCGGGGCGATCTGCGCGACCCGGGCTCTCTCGCGGATCCGATCCGCGGCTGCGAGTGGGTCTTCCACTGCGCCGCCGACTACCGTCTCTACGCAGCCGACCCGACCGAGCTCTATCAGAGCAACGTCGAGGGTACGCGCAACGTCCTTGCCGCCGCGGCCGAGGCGGGACCGGCCCGGGTGGTCTACACCAGCTCGGTCGGGGCGCTCGGCCTGACCGACGACGGCACGCCGGCCGACGAGACCACACCGGTGTCGCTCGACGAGATGGTCGGCCACTACAAGCGCAGCAAGTTCCTCGCCGAGCGCGTCGCCGACGAGTGCGCCGCCGACGGCCTTCCCGTGGTGATCGTCAATCCGTCGACCCCGGTCGGGGAGGCCGACGTGAAACCGACCGCTACCGGTCGGTTGATCCTCGACTTCCTGCGTCGCCGCGTGCCCGCCTACGTCGACACCGGTTTGAACCTGGTCGACGTCCGCGACGTCGCCGCCGGCCACCTGCTGGCGGCCGAGAAGGGCCGCATCGGCGAGCGCTACATCCTCGGCAACCGCGACATGAGCCTGCGGGAGATCTACCGCACCCTGGGGCGGATCGCCGAGCTGCCGGCGCCGCGGCTCCGCCTGCCGCACGCGGTACCCCTCCTGTTCGCCGCCGTCGACACCGGCATCGCCCGGCTCACCGGGCGCGAGCCCCGCGTGGCGCTCGAGTCGGTGCGGCTGGCGCGCTACCAGATGTACTTCTCGTCCGCCAAGGCGGTACGAGAGCTCGGCCTGCCGCAGACGCCGGTCGAGGAGGCCCTGGAGCGGGCGGTGGCTTGGTTCCGCCAGCACGGCTACGTCGAGGCCTGAGGATGTCGTACGCGCCGGCGGCCGAGGAGACGGTGGTGATGGCTCCCCTGGTGGCGGAGATCCGTCCGCTGCTGCGGCGCCTGGCGGCGCGGCGCGTCGAGGCGATCGGCCCGGCCCGCCTCCATCGCGGCCGGCTCGACGGCCGCCCGCTGGCGGCGGCCGTGATCGGCGACGGTGCGGCGCGGGCGCGAGCGGCGATCGAAGCGGTGCTGGCCGGGTGCCGACCGCGGCGCGTGCTGCTGATCGGTGTCGCCGGTGGCCTATCGCCGGATCTCCCGGTCGGTGCGCTGGTACGGGTCGACACGGTGGTCGATCTCGCCGGCGGCGAGCCCCGGTGGGTGGCGGGATCGGCCGGCGAAGGCGAGGCCGTCGCGGTGTCGGTGGAGCGGATCGTCGGCACGGCGGTGGAGAAAGCGGCCGTGTGGGAGCGGCTCGGTCGGCCGCCGCGAGCCGTCGTCGATCTCGAGTCGGCGGCTTTCGTCGAATCGGCCTCTGCGGCCGCTGCGCGGTGGACCGTGCTGAGGGCGGTGAGCGACGGTAGCGACGACGATCTGCCGCCCGAGGTGCCGGCGGCGGCCGACCGGCACGGACACGTCGATCCGTGGCGCGTCCTCGGGGCGGTGGCCCGGCGGCCCTGGCGTCTCGGCGCGCTCCTCGACCTC
>JAWVZD010000035.1:0-8784 GCA_033722395.1 Thermoanaerobaculia bacterium
CCCGCGGAGCTCCCCCGGAGCGAGCCCGCGGTCGGCGGCGATGCGATCGATCTGCCGCTCGACGGCGAACTGGGTCTGCGGCGCGCCGAAGCCGCGGAAGGCACCGTTCGGAGCCGTGTGGGTGCGCAGCACCCGGCCGCGGATGCGGGTCTCGGGGCAGCGGTACCCCCCCGAGGCGTGCAACAGGGCCCGCGACAGGACGACCGGGGAGAGCGTCGTGTAGGCACCACCGTCCATCGTCACGTCGATGTCGAGCGCCTCGAGGCGGCCCTCGGCATCGACCCCGGCGGTGATCTTCGTCTCGCAGGGGTGACGCTTGGTCGTCCCGACGATGTCCTCGTGGCGGTCGTAGGCCAGCCGCACGGGACGGCCGGAGACCTGGGCCAGGAGCGCCGCGTGCACCGCGATCAGGCTCGGGTAGTCCTCCTTGCCCCCGAAGCCCCCGCCCACCGCCGACGAGCGCACGCGCACACCCTCCTCCGAGAGACCGAAGGCGTGCATCAACGACTTGTGGACGTAATACGGGCACTGCATCGAGCCGATCACCTCGAGCCGCCCGTCGTCGAACCAGGCGGTCATCGCCTGGCATTCGATGTAGATGTGCTCCTGGTAGCCGGTCCGGTAGGTCCCGACGACGCGGTGGGCCGAGCGTTCGAGCGCCTCCTCGACCGAATCGCTGCCGAAAGCCAGCTCGCAGATCGGCTCCTCCGAAGCGGCTCGGTCGAGATCGAGCACCGCGGGCAGTGGCTCGTACTCGACCTCCACCGCCTCGAGCGCCCGCCGCGCGCGGCGCCGACTCGGCGCCGCGACCAGCGCTACCGCTTCCCCGACGTGGCGCACCTCGGAGGCGGCCAGGATCGGCCACGAGTCGTCGAGCAACAGGACGCCGTTCGGGCCGGGCAACGAGTCGGCATCGACGTAGACCGTACCCTCTGGAGCGCCTTCCGGATCGAAGGCGCGGTGCACGATGCGGGCATGGGGGTGCGGACTGCGCAGGGTTGCGCCGTAGAGCATCCCTGGCAGGGCGAAGTCGTCCCCGTAGATGGCGGATCCGCCTGCTTTGGCCGCCCCGTCGGGGCGACTCGGACTGGAGCCGATGACGCTCATGTCGGTCGTTCGAGCCGGTCCCGAGTGTCTCAGGAAACGGCACCTCGAACAAGAAACGAGCGCACCGAGGAGGTTCGGCGTGGGCGCCGCCCGACAACCACCGCGCGGGCCAGACCCCGCCCTCAGCGGGTCGCTCACACTCTCTTTTTACAGTTTCCTCACAACCCGCCTGCTTGCGGCGCCGTATCTCGAATCGTTAGGATGATCGGGTTCGTATGAATCCCCGAAAGCACCCTGCCGGGCAGGGACGGCAGGCTCGCGCCCCCGTCACACGGACAGAAAGAGGAGCCATGGGACCGAGAGTCGGAAGGATCTTGCTCGCTGCACTGCTCATCGCGACGGTCGCCGCCCCCTTCGCCGGGGCGGGCGACTGGACCCACTGGCGCGGACCGCTGAGGAACGGCACCTCTCCCGAGACCGGCCTGATCGACTCCTGGTCGGTCGACGGGGAGAACCTCCTCTGGCGGGTCGATTTCGTCGGCCGCTCGACACCGCTGGTACTGGGCGACAGGGTGTGCGTCAACGGACGCGCCGGCGAGGGGATCGACCGTCAGGAGGTGGCGGCCTGCTACGACGTCGAGACCGGCGAGCAGCTCTGGGAGCGGCGCTTCAACGTCTACCACACGACGGTCCCGTGGACTCGCGCCGGTTGGCCCAACCCGGCTCTCGATCCCGACACCGGCTACATGTACGTCCAAGGCGTCGGTGGCGACTTCTTCTGCTTCGACAGCGCCGACGGGCGGCTCGTATGGCACCGCAACTTCATGGAGGAGTTCGGTTTCATGGAGGGCTACGGCGGTCGGACGCAAACGCCGGTGGTCGACGGCGATCGGGTCATCGTCACCTTCGCCTCGACCGGCTGGGGCGAGACCATCCCGCCGCGCCATCGCATCTACTCCTTCGACAAGACGACCGGCGAGCTTCAGTGGTATTCGACACCGGGCACCAACCTGAAGGACAAGAACACCCAGTCGACCCCGGCACTCGCCACCATCGACGGCACCCGCCTGATCATCCACGGCAATGGTGACGGCCACGTCTACGCCGTCAAGGCCGGCACCGGCGAGCCGGTGTGGGACTTCCATCTCAGCCAGCGCGGCATCAACACCTCGGCCCTGGTCGACGGCAAGACGGTCTACGTCGCCCACTCCGAGGAGAACGTCGATACCGCCACCATGGGCCGGGTGGTGGCGATCGACGCCAGCGGGGAGGGCGACGTCACCGAGACCCACGAGATCTGGCGCGCCGACCTCGGCGTCGGCTTCTCCACCCCCGCTCTGGCGGGTGGCAAGCTCTACCTGCTCGACAACTCGGCCAACGTCCACGTCCTGGATGCGGCCACCGGCGAGCACCTGGGCGAGGTCAACATCGGCCGCGTCGGCAAGGCCTCGCCGGTCGTCGCGGACGGCAAGATGTACGTCACCGAGGTCAACGGGCGGTTCGTCATCCTGGACGTGTCGGGCGAGGCCCCCGTCGTTCTGGACACCGAGAAGATCCGCACCGGCCGGCGCTGGGCCGAGACCTACAGCTCCCCGGCGATCGCCGACGGCCGCATCTTCTTCACCACGGAGGAGGGCCTCTACGCCATCGGAGAGCCGAACCCGGACGCTGCCGAGGTGACGGAGGCGATCGCCCCGCCGGGCAACCAGGGAGGGGATCCGGCTTCGATCCAGGTGGTACCGGCAGAGGTGATCGTGCGCCCCGGCGACACCGTCCAGTTCACCGCCCGGGTCTTCAACGAGCACGGTGAGTACATGCGCGAGACCGAACCCGACTGGAGCCTCGAGGGCCTGGCGGGCTCGATCGCCGCCGGGGAGTTCCGGCCCGACTTCTCGAAGGGGCCCCAGGCCGGAGCCGTCTGGGGCGAACGCGGCCCCTTTTCGGCCAAGGCCCGTGTTCGGGTCGTCCCCGACCTGCCGTTCCAGGAGGACTACGAATCGCTCCCCGTCGGCTCGAAGCCGCCCTATCAGGTCGGCTACGTGATTCCGTTCGAGGTGGCGGAGATCGCCGGCAACAAGGCGCTGGTCAAGAAGCCTTCGCCGATCAAGATCCACCGTCACATCACCTTCCTCGGCGCGCCCGACCAGAACGACTACACCGTCGTCGCCGACCTGATGGGGACGGAGGACGAAGGCGACATGCCCGATGTCGGCCTGATCAACAGCGGCTACACCTTCGAGCTGATGGGCGAGCACCAGCAACTCGAGTTCCGCTCCTGGCACTCGGCGCGCCGCATGTACGCATCTCAGCCCTTCGCCTGGCAGCCCGACACCTGGTATCGCATGCGCTTCGAGGTCCGGACCGACGAGGACAAAGCGACGCTCCGCGGCAAGGTGTGGCCCCGGGACCAGCCCGAGCCCGAGACGTGGACCTTCACTACAGAGGATCCCCATCCGATCCGCAGCGGCAGCCCCGGACTCTCCGGGTACTCGCCCACACCGATCTATTTCGACAACATCGAGGTGACGAAGAACCGATGAGAGAGAGAGCCCTAGGAATTTGTCTGTCGACCGCCGTCGTGCTGCTCGGCGGCCTCGCCCCGGTCGGTGCCGACGAGATCGGCATGTTCGCCAACTCGCCGAGCCGCAACATGATCTCGGAGGCGGAAAACCTGCCCTCGAGCTGGGACCCGTCGAGCGGCGAGAACGTCAAATGGAAGCAGGAGCTCGGCTCGCAGAGCTACGGCGGCCCGGTGCTGGCCGGTGGTGTGATCTACGTCGGCACCAACAACGAGCGCCCCCGCGACCCGTCGATCAGCGGTGACAAGGGTGTGCTGATGGCCTTCCGGGCCTCGGACGGCGAATTCCTGTGGCAGAAAGTGCACGACAAGCTTCCCGCCGGGAGGGTGCACGACTGGCCGTTGCAGGGCATCTGCTCCGGACCGTACGTGAACGCCGAGGCGGGACGGCTCTACTACGTCTCGAACCGGGCCGAGGTAGTCTGCGCCACGACCGACGGCGAGACCGTCTGGATGCGGGACATGATCGAGGAGATGGACGTCTTCCCGCACAATCTGGCCGCCGGCAATCCACTGGTGGTCGGAGATATCGTCTTCACGGTGACCGGCAACGGTGTCGACGAGGGGCACATCAACATCCCGGAGCCGCGCGCCCCGAGCTTCCTGGCGCTCGACAAGAACACCGGCGAGACGATCTGGTCGAGCTACCTGCCCGGCAACCAGATCCTCCACGGCCAGTGGTCGAACCCCGCCTACGGGGTGATCGACGGCGTGCCGCAGGTGATCTTCCCGGGTGGTGACGGCTGGATCTACTCGCTCGTCCCCGAGACCGGCGAGGTGATCTGGAAGTTCGACGCCAACCCCAAGGACTCGGTTTGGGAGCTGGGCGGAGCCGGCACGCGCAACAACATCATCTCCACACCGGTGGTCTACGAGGACCGCGTCTACATCGGTGTCGGGCAGGATCCGGAACACGGTGAAGCGCCGGGTCACTTCTGGGTGATCGACGCCACCGGCCGAGGCGACGTCACCGAGACCCACGTCGTGTGGCACCGCGGCGGCGAGGAGTTCGGCCGCACCATCTCGACCGCGGCGATCGCCGACGACATCGTCTACATCGCCGATCTATCCGGCTTCCTCTACGCCCTCGATGCCGACACCGGAGAGCACTACTGGACCTATGACGCTTTCGCGGCCGTTTGGGGCTCGGCCTTCGTCGCCGACGGCAAGGTCTACCTGGGCGACGAGGACGGCGACGTCGCCATCCTCGTGCACGGCAAGGAGATGGAACTGCTCGAGGAGATCAACATGGGCGCCTCGGTCTACACCACGCCGATCGCCGAGGACGGCACCCTCTACATCGCCTCGCGCAACATGCTCTGGGCCCTCTCCGAGGGCGACTGAGGCCATGCCCGAGCTCGACCAGGCGGTGCGCGAGGCGAGGGAACGCCTCGACGAGCACGTCCGCGAGATCGTCGCCTGGCATTTCGACCCGGCGACGGGGTGCCCCTTCTGGCTCGAGTTCGGGGAGTCGCTCGACTTCGACCCGGCCGCCGAGATCGGCGGCTACGACGATCTGCACCTGCTGGGTCACTTCCAGGACGAGTGGCTGCGTGGCGGCCCGGTCCGCCGCTGGGTGCCGAAGGCGTTCGAGGAGGAGCCGATCTACGTCTTCGAGACCGGCGGCACGACCGGCGCGCCGAAGTGTCGCATCAATATCGAGGACTTCCGCATCGACTACGAGATGTTCAGCGACTCGCTCTCCGACGAGTCGTTCCCCCGCGGCGGCGACTGGCTGATGCTGGGACCGACCGGGCCGCGCCGTCTGCGGCTCGCCATCGAGCACCTGGCACAGCATCGCGGCGGCATCTGCTTCATGGTCGACCTCGACCCGCGCTGGGTGACCAAGCTGGTGCGCGACCAGCGCCACAAGGAGCTCGAGGCGTACAAGGAGCACTGCATCGAGCAGGCGCTGACGGCTCTGCGGGCGCACGACACGATCCGCTGCCTGTTCACCACCCCGAAGCTGCTCGAGGCGTTGTGCGAGAAGATCGACCTCGGCCGGGCCGGCATTCGCGGCATCTTCTGCGGCGGCACCGAGATGAACGCCCAGTTCCACCGCTTCGCGCGCCAGGAGCTGGTGCCCGGGATCGATTTCCAACCCACCTACGGCAACACCCTGATGGGTCTCGCCCATTCGCGCCCCTTCACCGAGGAGGGCGGCTACGACATCGTCTACTACCCGCCGCAGCCGCGCGCCGTCATCGACCTGGTCGATCCCGACGACCCCCGCCGGACCGTCGACTACGGCGAGACAGGCCGGGTGATGCTGACCACCCTGACGCGCGAGTTCTTCATGCCGCGCTTCCTGGAGCGCGACGAGGCGGAGCGCGCCGAGCCGATCCCAGACTATCCCTGGGACGGAGTCGAGAACCTGCGGCTCTTCTCCCGCCTCGAAAGCTCGGTCTCGGTGGGGGTCTACTGATGCTCCACCTGCCCGTTCTGCGGCGCGGCCGCCCGTATCGCAGCCTCTCGGTCGAGCGTCTCGACGACATCGCCACGGGCGAGCCGGTGGCCGAGGTGAGCCAGGCGAACGCCGGGCTGATCGGGCGCGATCTGGCGCGGGTGGGCGAGACGCAGCGCTATCTCGGCAAGCTGCCGGTCGAGGAGCTGCTGGCGATCTGCCGTGCCGCGGCGCAACAGTTCAGTCACGGCGAGCTGCCGCTGGGCGACGACGACACGCAGACGCCGGAGGACTACATCCGTCAGCTGTCCTCGACCACCGGCATGCCGCAGTCTCTGGCGCGGACCAACATGGCGAAGATCCATTACGTCCTGCACGACCTCGAGACGGTGCTCGCCGGGCTGACGCGCGGACTCGATCTCGACATCCTCGACCCGGGCTACGGCTGGGAGGGCGATCGCTTCGTCAGCTTCCTGCGCGAGACCGACAGCCTGGGAGTCGTACTGCCCTCGAACTCGCCGGGCGTCCACTCGCTGTGGATCCCGGCGATCGCTCTCAAGGTCCCGTTGGTCCTCCGGCCCGGCTCGCGCGAGCCGTGGACGCCCTACCGCATCTGCCAGGCTCTCGTCGCCGCCGGCTGTCCGCCGCAGGCGCTCGGCTTCTATCCCTACGGGCACGACGGCGCGACCCGCATCCTTCTCGATAGCGGTCGCTCGATGATCTTCGGCGACGCCAAGACCGTCGAGCCCTGGATCGCCGACGATCGGGTGCAGATCCACGGCCCGGGCTGGAGCAAGATCTTCCTCGGTCAGGACCAGGTGCCGAGCTGGGAGGATCACCTACCGACCATCGTCACGTCGATCGCCTCGAACGGCGGCCGCTCGTGCATCAACGCCTCCGGCCTCTGGGTGCCGGTGTTCGGCCGCGAGCTGGCAGAGGTGGTGGCCGAGCGGCTGGCAGCGATCGAGGCGCGGCCGCTCGACGATCCTGCGGCGGAGATCGCCGCCTTCAGCGACCCGCGCGTCGCCCACGCCATCTCGGAGTACATCGACGCCGAGATCGCCAAGGGCGGAGCCGAGGACCTGACGGCCCTCTACCGCGGTCCGGAGCGCGTCGTCGAGGTCGCCGGCTGCACCTTCCTCCTGCCGACGCTGGTCTTCTGCGAGGACCCCGACCATCCGCTGGTCCAGGCCGAGTTCCTCTTCCCGTTCGCCAGCGTCGTCGAGGTACCGCAGGAGGAGATGATCGAGCGGGTCGGACCGAGCCTGGTGGTGAGCGCCCTGACCGAGGACGAGGCCTTCATCGCCGACCTGCTCGACAGCCCGAAGATCGAGCGACTCAACCTCGGAGCGATCCCGACCAGCAAGGTGGCCTGGGACCAGCCGCACGAGGGCTCCCTCTTCGACCTCCTCTACCGCCGCCGGGCCCTGCAAGGCCCGTTGCTGGAGCGCGCCGGTCGTACCGCCGGTGCCTCTCCGGCCTCCTGAGCGAACCATACGGACGCTCCGCCGTGGCCCCGGATCGTACCGGTTCCTTGGACGCCGAGATCGGTCGACTGCTCGCCGAGTCGAGTTGGCGCCGACGCCTCGAGGGCATCGATCTCGTCTGTGGAGCCGGCGCGCTGACCGAGCTCGGCGAAGTAGCGGCGGGATTCGGCGCACAGCGAGCTCTGGTGGTGACCGACGAGGGGATCGCCGCCGCCGGCCATCTCGAGCGGGCCGTGGCTGCGCTCTCGGCGGCCGGCATCGACTGCCAGACCTTCGATCGGGTCGAGGAGAACCCGACCGGCGAGACGCTCGAGCAAGGAGTGGCCAGCGTCGGCGGGGCGAGCCTCGATCTCGTCGTCGGACTGGGCGGCGGTAGTGCCATGGACGCCGCCAAGGGGATCAACCTGCTGCTCACCAACGGCGGCTCGATCCAGCAGTACGAAGGGTTCGGTCGCAGCCGTCGGCCGCTCCTGCCCGCGATCGGCGTTCCGACGACCGCCGGCACGGGCAGCGAGGCGCAATCGTATGCTCTGATCAGCGACTCGCTGACCCACCGCAAGATGGCCTGCGGCGACCCCGGGCTGCGCTTTCGCGCCGTCGTCCTCGATCCCGAGCTCCTGGTCACCGTACCGGCTCCGACCCGGGCGGCGAGCGGGCTCGATGCCGTCTCCCATGCTCTGGAGAGCTTCGTCACCACGCGGCGCACCGACGAGTCGATCGAGCTGGCGCGCACGGCATGGAACTTGCTCGAAGGACACCTCGAGGCGGTCCTGGGTAAGAACGGCGGCGACGACGCGCCGTGGGGTCCGTTGCAGCTCGCCGCCTTCCTCGCCGGCGCCGCGATCGAGCGCTCGATGCTCGGCGCGGCTCACGCCTGCGCCAACCCGCTGACGGCGCGCTTCGGTGTCGTCCACGGCGTCGCCGTGGCGTTGATGCTGCCGGCGGTGATCCGCTTCAACGGCGAGCTCGATCCCGATCCGTACGGCGGCCTCGAGCCGAGCGGTGCGGAGGGGCTGGCGCGGCGCGTCGAGGCGCTGCGGGCGGCCGGCGATCTGCCCGCCGGCCTCGGTGAGGTCGGCGTCGCACGACGCGATCTCGCTCAGCTCGCCGAGGCGGCGAGTCGTCAATGGACACTCTCGTGCAACCCGAGAGCCGCCTCTCGGGACGACCTGGTGAGGCTCTATGAACGATCTCTCTGATCGCGTTACCCCTCTGCTTCCGGTGGCGCTCCTCGGCACCTTGTTGGCGCTCGGCTCGATCGGGGCTCC
>JAWVZD010000036.1:0-8755 GCA_033722395.1 Thermoanaerobaculia bacterium
AGACAGTTCGGTCCCTATCTCATGTGGGCGTAGGAGACTTGAAGGGATCTGTCCCTAGTACGAGAGGACCGGGATGGACGAACCTCTGGTGCACCAATTGTCGCGCCAGCGGCACAGTTGGGTAGCTAAGTTCGGAAAGGATAACCGCTGAAAGCATCTAAGCGGGAAGCCCCCCTCGAGATGAGGTCTCCCTGAAGGCCACTCGGAGACTACGAGTTCGATAGGCGGGATGTGTACGCGCTGCGAGGCGTTGAGCTGACCCGTACTAATCGGCCGTTCGGCTTGACCATTTTTTCTTCAGTGAGTTTGAGGCTGTGCGGATCCTATTGTCTTGACCCGATTCAGTTGCTGTTCCTTGCCAAGTTTTTCCGGTGGCTCTAGCGAGGGGGAAACACCCGTTCCCATTCCGAACACGGCAGTTAAGCCCCTCAGCGCCGATGGTACTGCGTGGGAGACTGCGTGGGAGAGTAGGTCGCTGCCGGGAATTTGTTTCGGCCCCCGATTCGTCGGGGGCCTTTTTCTTTTGAGCTGCCTCGGCTCGTGCCGGCTGCCTTCCGCTTTGCCTTCCGCCGGCGGCTGCGCTAGCCTGCGCTCGTCCCGGTTTCAGGAGGTCGATGGATGAAGGACGCCGCTTCCCGCTCCCCCGACATCACCATCTCGGCCGACATCGCGCGGGCCCGTACCCTGCCCGGCTCGTTCTACAGCGATCCGCAGATCTTCGAGCGCTGCCGGGATCGCGTCTTCGCGCCCAGCTGGCAGGTGGTGGGGCACGCCGAGGATCTGAAGGTCCCCGGCGCGGTCCGCCCGGCCTCGCTGCTCGAGGGCGCCTTCGACGAGCCGCTACTCCTGACCCGCGATCGCGACGACCGCCTGCACTGCGTGTCGAACGTCTGCACCCACCGCGGTGCCCTGGTGTGCGAGGCGGGGGGCGTCGAGAGCGTGCTGCGCTGCCGCTACCACGGGCGCCGATTCCGTCTCGACGGCAGCTTCCTGTCGATGCCCGAGTTCGACGGCGTCGAGGAGTTTCCCTCCGAGGCCGACGACCTGCCCGCGGTCGGCTTCGGCGAGTGGCGCAAGTTCCTCTTCGCCTCGCTCGAGCCGGCGCGCTCGCTCGAAGAGCTCGTCGCCGAGATGGAGCGCCGGGTCGGCTGGCTGCCGATCGAGGAGGCGGTCTTCGACCCGGCGCGCTCGCGCGACTATCTGGTGCGGGCCAACTGGGCGCTCTACTGCGACAACTATCTCGAGGGCTTCCACATCCCCTACGTCCACGCCGCTCTGGCCGACAGCGTCGACTACGATACCTACGCGGTCGAGACCTTCGACGCCGGGGTGCTCCAGATCGGCTACGCCGCCGGCGCCGAGGAGTCGATGTCGCCGCCCGAGGGACACCCCGAGCACGGCCGCCGTGTCGTCGCCTACTACTTCTGGCTCTTTCCCAACCTGATGTTCAACTTCTACACCTGGGGCGTGTCGCTCAACCTGGTCAAGCCGCTGGCGGTCGATCGCACCAAGGTCTCGTTCCTGACCTGGAGCTGGGATCCGAAGGCGCCCGAGGCCTACTCGACCGACCGGGTCGAGCGTGAGGACGAGGCGGTGGTCGAGAGCGTCCAGCAGGGCGTCTCCTCGCGCCTCTACGATCGCGGCCGCTACTCCCCGGCGCGCGAGCCTGGCGTGCATCATTTCCACCGCCTGCTGGCGGCGGCGCTCGCTTAGCGGTCGACTCCGGCCAGGAAGGGGGCGTGGGGTCAGTCTTCGGACGGCTCGATGATGCCTGCGAGCTCGGCCCGGGTCGCTTCGATGCTGTCGAGTAGAGGGCCGCGAGCCCGCTCGAGGTCTTCGGCGCCGAGGCCGTCGCCCCGGCCGGGGAAACCCGCCATGGCGGCCATCGCCGCGGGGGCGAAGCGGCTCTCGAGTCGTGCCAGGAGATCCAGCCAGCGCTGCGCGGCGGCCCGTGCCGTCGGCTGCTCGGCGAGCGTAGGCGTCCCTTCGACGAAGACCCAGATCGGCGCCGTGTGGGCCGCCGAAGGCCGAACGGATCCGTCTTCGAGGATGCTTCCTTCCCCGCTGAACGGATCGTCCGCCGCGGGACGGGGGAGATGAAACAGCGCTTCTCGCAGGGCTTGCATGCCGCCGAGAGGGGTCTCACCGATCTTCGAGCCGGCGGATCTGAGCGCGAGCCAGGTCGAGCCGGAGAGCGGTAGCGAGACTTCGAGATCGAGCCGACCCGGTCGCTTCGGCGGCCCGGCGCGATGCACCACCGCACCGGCCTGGACCAGCTCCAGCCGGCGGACGTCGTCGCGTCGAGGATCGAAGCGGACGCGGCCGAGGACCGTCACTTCGGACGGGCCGTCGAGGTGGACTTCGCCGCCGATCGACGATCCCGCCACCTCGAGCTCCAGCATCGGCCCGTTGGTGACGAACGTGCGAGCGCGCTCCACCCCGTCGAGCCAGGATTCGTAGGTCGGCTCCCCTTCGACCCGGGTGTAGAAGCGCTGCCGGCCCGGGAGATAGGGGCTGCACGGATAGTCGGTGCCGGCTGTCGGGGCGATGCGGAGGCCGATGTCGAGCAGGTCGTACCAGCTGTCGTAGTAGGGCACCCCGAAGCCCAGTACCTCCACGAAGTCGACCAGCCGACGGGGTGCCCACACCGCCAGGCCCTCGTCGGCGCCGCCGAGACCCCAGTGGGCGAATCCCGCGATCCCTCCCTGGTCTGCAGCGCTGCGAAAGAAGCGCTCGTAGGCGAGGTAGCTCTCCGGAAAGTCGATGTACTCGTGGGCGCCCAGGATGATGGCGTGTCCGGCGACGTGCGTGCGCGGGTTCTCCTGTCCGCTGGCGACGAACCGAAGGCCGCGGCTGGAGACCGAGCGCGGGCCGAAGACTCGCTGTGGCGTGAGGTGAAGATCCTGCGCCAGGCCCATCTGGAGGAGGTTGGCGACATGGAGATCCTCGGCCGCCATCCAGCGGAGGATCGTCAGGTCGAAAGAGCGATACGGCCTCGGGATGTGCAGGTGGTCGTCGGCGCCGAGCCAGCCGGCCGCCGGCATGTCGATCCAGCGGCGCAGCGGCAGGTCGACGTCGACCTCCTCTCCCGCTCCGACCGTGAAGCGCGTGTCGGCGACCTCGTACTCGAGTCCTTTGAAGGCCCGCAGCCGGTACTCACCGGGGGCGAGCGAGGTCTCGAGGCGGCCGGGGGAGTAGAACTGGTCGGTGCCGGTGGTGACGTCGCGCACACGGGCGTCGCGAGCCCGCGCCAGTTGTACCGCCGCCCACCAGGAGACCCAGTTGTGGACCGGCAACCAGCCGCAGTCCCCGGCTACGGTCAGAGCATCGTCGGGCACGATCTGCTGCCCGGTCGCGTCGGTGAGCTCGAGCCGCGCGGGAGCCTGCTCGCCCGCGACCAGGGTCCGCAGTCGCACCGTCGCCTTCTCCGTCGGGCCGCAGGCGCCGAGGAGAAGCAGCACGGAGCCGATCGCCAGGCATGCCTTCGTTCTCCGGATCACATCCGGAAGCGTACCTGGTTCGTCGGCAATCGGTCTCGGGACGCGGCGCTCACCAGGAGCCGCCGCCGCCCCCTCCACCGCCGCCGCCGGAAGACCCGCCGCCACCGCTGCCGCTCGAGCCGGAGGATCGCGGCGAAGAGGCCAGCGTCTGGCCGGCGCGGCTCATCGCCGAGCTCAGGCTCGACTCGAAGTCGGCCGTCGACAGCCGACCGGTGGTGTGGCGGCCGGCGAACCAGCGTGGGCTCTCCTCGGCATAGATGCCCTCGAAGCGCCGCGCCCAGGAGGCCGCGACGCCGAGTGCCATGGCGTAGGGCAGCAGGGCTTCGAAGACGCCGCGACGGCGGTCCTCCTCGAGCCGGGGCCCCTCGACGCGCTCGACGAACTCCTCGAAGCCGAGCGCCCAGCCGCGCAGCTCGACCCCGCGGCGGGTGCGTTGCGGCATCGCTCGTGCGAAGAGGATGAAGAGGATCATGGTGACGACGGCGGCGAGGATCGGCACCACCAGGGCGTGCGGCAGGACACCGCCGCGCAGTTTGATCCAGGCGAAGCCGATCGCTACGACGACGGCGCCCGCGAAGAGTCCGCCGACCGCATAGCGCTGCCGGATGCGGCGGGCGTGGCCTCGGAACCATCCCTGGTCGACCATGCGCTGTTGCAGCGCCTCGCGAATCGGAGGGATCTGCTTGTAGAAGCGGTTCTCGAGGTCCGACAACTCGACCCGGTCGCCGCCGGCGAACAGGCCGTCGAGGACCGCGCGCTCGTGCGCCAGGAGGCCGCTCTCGTCGGCGTCGCGCCGGCGCTCGAAGACGATCGTCTCGGAGTCGAACAGGCCGAAGAAGACCTCGCGCTCGTCGATCGAGATGTCGAGATGACCGCGCACCGCGAGATCGACGATCGTGGCCGTGATGTCGCGCATGTCGACCCGCTCGTCGACGATGGTGCCGATCTCGCCCGGGGTGGCTCCGGGAGGGGGCTCGTAGCGCACCACGATCGAGCCGCGCCCGGCCGGGTCCCGGCCCAACCTCTTGTAGCGCCGCCGCAGCCAGGCGAAGGCGAGAAACGGCGCCAGGACGATCCAGTTGTCGCCCAGGAAGGCGATCAACCGGTCGACCGGTCCGGGCTCGCTCACCGCCCCCTTCGGCCAGCCGACCGCGACGGTCAATCCCTCGAGCGGCTCGAGCCGTCCCGGCACGCCAAACCAGACCACGCCGGGCTCCGGGAAGTCGATTTCGACGTTCTGATCGCGGCTACCGAACCGTCCTGCATAGGCCGCCACCTGGAGTTCGTCCGGCGGGAAGACCGCCGGCAGGCGGAGGCTGGCGGTGGCCTCGCCGATGGTGGTCTGGAACTCGTGGCCGACGGCGTTCCAGTAAAGCTCGTCGTGGGTCGGGAAGTGTCCCAACGCGCGGCGGATCCGGTAGCGCAGACGATAGACCACGAGTCCCGTCACCGTCCGGTCGGGATCGCCCATGCGGACGTTGACGTAGTGACCCTGGCGCCTCACCTTCGCCTGGTGGGCACGACCTTCGGCGTCGCGCACGTCGATCAGCTCGAAGCCGAGCGAGTAGGTGTAGCCCTTCGGATCGGTGTAGCTCACCGGGATGGTGCGGTAGAGCCCGTGGCGGGGCTCCAGGAAGCGGGCCTCGATGCGCTCCTCGACCAGGAGCTCGGAGCTCGCCTCGACGGTCAGGTCGGTGTGGTAGCTCTCGATCCGGTAGCCGCCCCGGTCGGCGTGAGCGGCCGAGGAGCCGAGGAGCAGCACGACGAGGGCCAGGAGCGCCGCCCCGAGAGTCTGCTCGAGAGCCCGTCCGACAGCCCGCTCGAGAACGGGGACGGGGACGGTGGCGTTGCGCCGCCTCATCGCTCGGTGCCCAGGTCGAGCTCCGGCACCCGGGCCTCGTCGGGGTGGTCGAGCTCGAAGAAGTCGCGCTCCTCGAAGCCCAGCGGTCGGGCGACGAGGAGGTCGGGGAACGACTCGATGCGGGTGTTGAGATCTCGCACCACCGCATTGTAGTAGCGCCGCGCGTTCTGCAGCGCGTCCTCGACCTCGACCAGGGAGCGCTGGAGATCACGGAACGGATCGGCCGCCTCCAGGTCGGGATACGACTCGGCGACCGCGAAGAGGGTCCGCAACCGGCCGGTCAGCCGGTTCTCCTGGGCCGCGGCGTCGCTCGGGCTCCCCTCGCGGCGAGCCGCCTCGGCGCGGCTGCGCGCCCGGGTGACGCCCTCGAGCGTCTCGCGCTCGTGCGTTGCGTAGCCGCGCACCACCTCCTCCAGATTGGCGATCAGATCGTGCCTGCGCTTGAGCTGTACGTCGATGTCCGCCCAGGCGCTCTTGGCGCGGTTGCGCAGGCCGACCAGGCGATTGAAGATCCAGATTCCGCCGCCGGCGAGCCCCAGTAGCAGAACGATCGGTAGAAGCTCCACGGTGGGGCGATTCTAGCCCGACAGTCTCATCGAGCCTCTATCGAGCCTCTACCCAAGGCCGGTTCGACGCGGCCCTCGGCGCGCCGTGTCACGACTGGTCCGCGGTCATCGCACGGTGTATCCTCCCCGGAACGGTCGCTCCGGAGGTGGAACGAGGTCGCCGGCGATAGACCCTCCCGGGATGCGGCCACGGTGCGAATCATGAAGGAAAAGCACATCCGCATCCGCATCGAGCAGTGCCTGGCACTCGCCAAGGCTTCGAACTGCCCGCGGCGCAAGTTCGGCGCCCTGCTGCTCGACCCCGAGCGCAACGTGGTCTTGATGGATGGCTACAACGGCGGGCCGCGCGGCGGCGGCGAGCTTTGCGGCGGGGAGACCTGTCTCAGGGACGACATGAAGATCCAGTCCGGAACTCGCATGGAGATCGGCTGCCACCACGCCGAGATGAACGTCGTCTGCAACTGCGCCGCCTCGGGGGTCCCCACCAAGGGTGCCTGGCTGGTGGTGACCGGTGAGCCCTGCATCCTGTGCTCGAAGCTGATCCATCACGCCGGCATCACCAAGGTGATCGTGGTCGGTGGCGGATACGCCGGCGAGAACGGCTTGCCCTACCTGGCCGAGCACGGCATCGACATCCAGAGCGTCGACGGCCCGCAGGACGAGCGGCTGACCGAGCTGACCTGAGTGAAGGCATTCTCTTCGGCCGCGTCGCTCTCGCGGCGTCGGCTACAATCGCTTCGATGAATCCACACCTCTACCGCGCGGCGCCGGCGATCGCACTCCTGCTCCTCGCACTCGGATCCCCGGCTCGTGCCCAAGAGACGGTCGGCGTGGGCTCGGTGGCGCCGGAGGTGAGTCTGCCGAGCCTCGACGGTGAGCTGCTGAGCCTGGCGGATCGACGTGGCGAGGGTCCGACGGTGCTGGTCTTCTTCCGCGGTGCCTGGTGACCGTACTGCCGCGCGCAGCTCGTGGAGCTGCAATTGCACCTCGAATCGCTGCGGGAGCTGGGGGCGGCGGTGTGGGCGATCGCGGCCGACGAGCCGGAACGTCTCGAGGCATTTCGCCGCCAGGTCGGCCTCGAGTTCCCCATCCTGCTCGACCCCGAGGGGGAGACCTTCGAGAGCTACGGCATTCTGGCCGTCGGTCACGACGGGACGATCCCCGATCCGACGGTGGTGGTGCTCGATGCGGACGGGGTGGTGCGGTACCTGGTGAGCGACGAGGACTACACGGTGCGGCCTCCCGCCTCGGAGGTCGTCGAGGCGGTGCGTGCACTGGACGGAGAATGAGAGCGATCGCGACGATCGACTCGAGACGAAAGGGAGCGAGCATGATGCGGAAGACGACGTGGTGGTTGGTGTGTGCCTGTCTGACGGTCACAATCGTCGGTTCGGCCTCGGCGCAGCCGACGAGTGAGCCGGAGCGGGCGGTAGAGCTCTTCTTCTCGGGGCTCAAGACCGGGCAGGTCGACACCGCCCTCGCCCGCATCGCCCGTGGCTCGGTGCTGGCGGACAAGCAACAGCAGCTCAAGGTGCTGGAGAACCAGATCGGCACGGCGCTGTCGCTCTACGGCACGCCGATCGCCGAGGAGAAGGTGTTTCGCGAGCCGATGGGCGAGTCGATCTTGAGACTGGTCTATCTGCAGAAGTTCGAGCATCTGCCGTTGGTCTGGGAGTTCCACTTCTACCGCGCGCGGAGCCGCTGGATGCTCATCAACATCCAGTTCAACGACCAGCTCGACCTGCTCGAGAAGGACACCTAGCGGAGGGAGGAGACGACATGGAACTGATTCTCGGCATCCCCCTGTGGATTCTCTTCGGCATCCTGGGCGCCTGGATCGCCACCACCAAGGGGCGCTCCGGCTGCGGCTGGTTCATCCTCTGCGCTCTGCTCGGTCCGATCGGACTGATCCTCGCCGCCGTGATCTCGAAGAAGGACTGAGCGCCTCTCTCCGCCCGGCCGCCTGGCGGGGGACGCGGGCCTCCGACCGACCTCGCCCTCCGCGCCCGCTCCACCTTTCCGGCGGCTCGGAGCTCGGCACCCTGGGATCCCTCCCGGTCATTCGGCATCCCTGTTGGCCGCTCGTTCCGAGCGCTCCCGGACCCCGTGTGGCCTGCCACAGTGGGGGCACGGGATCGTGCGGCCGCGGTGGGCCGGGGGAACCTTGAGCTCCGTGCCGCAGGCGCAGGCGATGAAGACGTAGCTCTGCATCTGCCACAGCGCGTCGGTGACGCCGCGGACGCGCTCGAGGTGCGAGCGCGCATCCTCCCGTGGCGCCCTCTCCGCGGCGGCCTCGGCGGCGGCGATCGATCCGGCGGGAACGACGCCGACCGGGCGGCCGGACACCCGTTGGTAGGCGGCGTCGTAGCTCGCCCAACCGATCTCGCCCCCCGCCATCGAGCGCAGGATGCGGACTCGCTCGGAGGTCGGCGGATGGGTGGACGTGAGGTCGGCCAAGCCACTCCCGGTGACCTTCAGGGGATTGACGATGTACATCGGTGCCGTGGTGCGGTTGGCGGCGCGCAGGCGCTCGGTCGAGCCGGCGATCTTCTCCAGCGCGTCGGCCAGACCGGCCGGATAGCGGGTGTAGACGGCGGCACTGGCGTCGGCCAGGTACTCACGCCGCCTGGATAGGGCGAAGTAGAGGAGATGGGCGAGGATCGGTGCCAGGATCATCAGCAGGAGCGACACCGCCAGGAGGGCGGCCTGTGCGCCGCCGGCGCGATCAGACGAGGTGCGCCGCCTGCCGCCCCAGAACATCCACCGCACTCCGAGGTCGGCCAGCAAGACGATCGAGCCCATCATGATCGCCGCCACGGTGAGATAGA
>JAWVZD010000037.1:0-8753 GCA_033722395.1 Thermoanaerobaculia bacterium
CACATCGTCACCATCGAGGATCCGATCGAGTTCACTCACAAGTCGCGCCGCTGCCTGGTCAACCAGCGAGAGGTCGGTGTCCACACGAAGTCGTTCGCCAACGCGCTGCGCGCCGCGCTACGCGAGGATCCCGACGTCGTGCTCGTCGGTGAGATGCGCGACCTCGAGACGATCGAAATCGCTCTGAGGACCGCCGAGACCGGACACCTCGTCTACGGCACGCTGCACACCACGACGGCGATCTCCACGATCAACCGCATCATCGACCAGTTCCCGGCCGACCAGCAGGAGCAGATCCGGCTGATGCTGGCCGACACGCTTTCGGCGGTGATCGCACAGGTCCTGCTGCCGCGGATCGGTGGCGGGCGGGTCGCCGCCCGTGAGGTGCTGCTGATCACGCCGGCGGTCGCCAACCTGATCCGTACCGCCAAGACCTTTCAGATCGCGTCGGTGATGCAGACCCACAAGAGCCAGGGCATGATGACGCTCAACGACTCCCTGATGGAGCTGGTCGAAAACAAGATCGTCGACCCCAAGGAGGCCTACCTCAAGGCGGTCGAGAAGAGGGCGCTCATCGGGCGTATGCGAGCGGCCGGCATCAGCACGCAGTTCCTCGACACCGTAACCGACACCGATGCGGAGGAGTTCGAGGGGACGGGAAGTCGCAAGCGGCCGGCGGAGGCTCAGGAGAGCGGACCGCAGCCACCAGGCCGGCGCCGCGACGGCGAGCAGCAGCGCGACGAGGCGGTCCCGCCGCGTGCCGCGGCCGGGGCCGGGCGGTAAACGTCCCCTCCTCTCACTGCTCTCAGTTGGGTCCGATCTCGCGACACAACCGCGCGAACTCCGGATGGAGCCGGCGGTAGACGTCGAGCAGCCCAGGGTCGAAGTGGGACGGCGACGTGCGATCGTCGCCCTCCAGGATCACCCGCGACGCCTCCTCGTGAGTGAAGGCACGCTTGTAGGGTCGGGCGCTGCGCAGGGCGTCGTACTGGTCGGCCAGCCGCACGATGCGCCCGGCGAGCGGGATCGACTCTCCCGACAGCCCCCGCGGGTAGCCGCTGCCGTCCCAGTTCTCGTGATGCGACGCGGCGATGACGGCGGAAAGCTGTACGTCGGGTGACGGCGAACCGTCGAGGATGCGCTCTCCGAGGGTCGTGTGGGTCTCGACGGTGCGGCGTTCCTCGGCGTTCAAGGGACCGGGCTTGTTCAGGATGCCCCGGGGGATGCCGAGCTTGCCGATGTCGTGCAGCACCGATGCCCGCGCCAGGCTGCCGACCTCGGCCTCCTCGAGTCCGAGCCCACCGGCCATGACCTCGACGTAGGCTCCGATGCGCTCCAGGTGGCGCGCCGTCTCGTGGTGACAGCAGGACACCACCGACAGGAGACGGCGGAAGGTGTCCATGTAGGCATCGCGCAGCTCCGCCGCGGCGCGCCGTTCCTGCTGCAGAACCCGCCGCAGATCGCGCGCGTAGGCGCGTAGCTGGCGCTCCATGAGAGAGGTCGGCGTGCCCGAAGGCGTCCTCAGCATGCCGCGATCGAGCTCTTCGATCTGGAGTGTCTCGACGGACTCGTCACTCGCCATGATCGCTCGCCTCCGTTCTCCTCATTCGGGCCACGGTCGGGACTCCACATCCAGGTCGATCGGCGGTTCAGCCGGAGAACACCGTTTCGACCGTTCGCACGAGCTCGAGGGGACTGAACGGCTTGATGAGGAATGCGCGCGCCCCCGCCCGGCAACCCCGCTCGATCTGCGACGGCTTGTCGTTCGCCGTCAGCAGGATGGTCGGGATGTCCATCGTGCTCTCCGCCTCTTGCAACCGCTCGATCACCTCGATGCCGGTCGCCCCGGGCATGCGCCAGTCGAGGATCGCCAGATCCGGTCGGTGGAGGGTGCACAGCTCGATCGCTTCGAGCCCCGTGGCGGCCTCGAGGAAGTCGTACTCCTGATCCTCCAGCGTCAGCCGAACGACCGAACGCACCAGATCGTCGTCGTCGGCCAGCAGGATGAGCAGGCGCCGCTCAGGCAGAGTGCCGCCGTCCTCGGCGAGCCGGTCGAACAACCGCTGCGAACCCGAGGGTCCACCCTCGCCCGAGCCGTTCTCGCCCGGGTCGTTCGAGGCGCTCGGATCCTCGCGTCGTGCCGCCCGCACGTCGTCGGTCTTCATACCTCGAAGACTGACGCCGACCGCCGATTCGAGCTATCGGCAAAAATCCCATTCCGCTGTAGGACAAAGAACCACAGCCGCGGCGGAGCGCGGCCAGGCGAGCGCTCAGTGTCGCCAGCTCGTGAGGTCGGCACCCTCGGGTGCGCTGGCCTCGATGCGCTCCAGAATGCGAGGCAGGTACATCGTGTTGTAGCGCAGCCGCGAGATGTGGTTCGGGTTCTCCTGGTCGCCGTTCCAGCAGTGTTCGGCGCGATCGCCGTAGTCGACCTCGCCCCCGTAATACGGGCTGGTGGTGGACTCCAGGAAGTCCTCCATCAGGTACACGGCGTTGTTCAGATAGTAGTTGTCCATGTCGCCGCAGTAGATGTGGATCTTTCCCGCCAGATCGGGACCGATCTCGGACCAGTCCCGCCGCAGGATGTGGCCGAGGTCGTAGTTGTCGCGCCAGTAGGCCGCCACCTCCGGGTCGATCTCGCCGGTGAGCTTGTCGAACAGGCGCGCCGGGTAGCCCTCCGGACCGACCGGCGAGTAGACCGCCTCCCAGATGTCGAACTGGTTACCGGACCGGGTCCTGGTGCCGAGCGCCAACTCCATGTGATTGAAGTCCTCGATGGTCATGTCGACGTGGCCCAGGTAGTCGCGCCGGCCGGGCCGCGCGATGCGACCGAACGGTCCCTCGCGGTAGTAGGCGTTGTCGTCCTCGTAGATGTCGACCGTCATGTAGTGACGGAAGTCGATCGGATCCGGACAGGCGGCGAAGCAGCCGTTGTACTCGGTCGGATAGAAGACCTGCGCCGCCAGCGCCTCCCAACCACCGGTCGAGCCCCCGTAGAGAAAGCGCGCCCACCCCTCGCCAAGGCCACGGAATCGCTCTTCGATGTACGGCACGAGCTCGTAGGTGATGGCGTCGCCGAACGGTCCCAGATTCGCCGAGTTGACGGCATAGGAGTCGTCATAGAACGGATTGGCATGCTGGATCTCGATCACCAGGAAGCGTGGGAAGTCGTCCGAGATCCACTGCTGGTAGAAGGCGTACGCCTCCTCCTGCTGGACGCGGTTGTAGCACTCGACATCGAAGCGCTCCGAGTACTCGCACTCGAGGTCCGGATCGGGCGGCTCGGTGCGGAAGCCGCCGAAGTCGGCCGGGTAGTGACCGTGGAAGATCATCAGTGGGTAGCGCGCCTCGGGGTGCTCGTCGAAGCCGTGCGGCACCAGTACGTGCGCTCCGAGGTAGTAGTCGCGCCCCCAGAACTCGCTCAGCAGCTCACTCTTGACGGTCACGTGCCGGACGTACTCGGTGTCCTCTGGCGGCTCGATCGGCGGGATCTCCCGATCGAGGACGATCGACAGCCGACCTCCCGCCGCCGGATCGACCGACGCCTTCATCGGCGTCGAGTAGAGGTTGCCCGGCTCGCGGTTCCACTGCTGGCCCGCCGCCCAGCTCGCCGGCAGCTCGACGCGGTGGCCGTCGGCGCGCTCGAAGGTGTCGTAGCGGTGCAGAAGCGCCTGCACGTGATATTCGCCCGCCGGGAGATCGCCCAGTCGCCGCGTCGGCCAGCCGAAGACGTCCTCCGGGAAGACCACGGGAACTCCCGGCCTCATGCCCCGGACATCGATTCCGAACACCTGTCCCGAGCCGATCCCCCAGCCGATCTGGAAGCGCGGCTCTTCGTCCTGGTCGGCACCGACCAGGAGCAGGAGCCGACCGTCGACCGGCTCCTCGACCAAGGCAGGAGCGATCTCGACCGCCACCTCGAGATCCTGCGCCAAGACCTCTGTCGGTGCGAGGAGAGCTACGACGAGAACAGAGACCACCGTTCCGAACCGCGCTACGCGCTCCATGACTCCTCCGTGTCGACCGATCGTGAATGAACGGGTCCGCGCAGTATACGTGGCGCTACCCGAGTTGGACATCGAGAATCATCATCGCCACGAAGCCGACCAGCGTGCCGAGCGTCGCCAGGTCGGCCGAGCCGCTCTGCTGCGACTCGGGGATGAGCTCCTCGACGACGACGAAGATCATCGCCCCGGCGGCGAACGAAAGAGCGTAGGGCAGCAGGCTCTGCATGGCCAGCACGGCGGTCGCGCCGACCACCGCCGCGGCCGGCTCGACGATGGCCGACAGCTGCCCGTACCAGAAGCTCCGGCCGATCGAAACGCCGTGGCGCCTCAGCGGCATCGACACCGCCATGCCCTCGGGGAAGTTCTGCAGCCCGATGCCGAGTGCCAGGGCGACGGCCGCAGAGAGCGTCGCATGGTCGGCGAACAGAGGGCTCGCGGCGGCGCCGAAGGCCACGCCCACGGCCAGACCCTCCGGGATGTTGTGCAGCGTGATCGCCAGCACCAGAAGGACGGCGCGGTTCCAGGTGGTGTCGACCCCCTCGGCCTCCGAGCGCGGCAGGCCGGGATGGAGATGCGGCAGGAAGAGGTCGACCAGGCGCAGAAAGGCACCACCGGCCAGGAAGCCGATCGCCGCCGGCCACCAGGCGACCCCGCCGCGTTCCGCCGCGATCTCGATCGACGGCAGCAGCAGCGACCAGACGCTGGCGGCCACCATGACGCCGGCGGCGAAGCCCAACATGCCGTCGAGGAGGCGCTGCGACGGTCGCCGGGTGAGCACCACGAAGAGCGCTCCGAGAGCGGTGACGCCCCAGGTGAACAGCCCTGCGAGGAGGGCCTGCATCACCGGCGTCAGCGATTCGAACCAGCTCACGGGTCGTCGCCGGGTGGGGCCGAGATCACGACTCTTCCGGCTCCAGGGAGTCCAGATCCTCCTCGGGCAGATCGTCGATCAACTGCTTGCCGAACGCCTTCACGGTGAACACCGGGCAGGCGACCACCCGGGTGACCTGCTCGGCCGTGCTGCCGGTGAGCATGCGCTCCAGACCGGTCAGGCCGTGGGTCGAGATGACCACCAGGTCACTCTCGTGCGCCGCCGCGAACGCCGCGATCTCGCTCGCCACCCGACCGCTGGTGACGTGCTTGTCGACCGGTACGTCCGGCCCCGGAGCGCGGGTGACGGCCCGGTCCATCGCCTCGAAGCTCACCCGTTTGATCTCGTCGAGATCGAACATCGCCGCGGCCGGCCCGTAGAGCGTCGGATAGGTGGTCAGCTCGACGACGTGGAGCAGCTGGAGTCCGGAGCGGTAGCGACTCGCCAGGTCTTTGGCGTAGGCCAAGGCCACCAGGGAGTGGCGCGAGAAGTCGAGCGGTACGAGGATCTTCTCGAACGCCTCGACGGGACGCGGCGACTCGGCCTCGCGCACCGTGAACACCGGGCACTCGGCGTGCCGCACCACCTCGGTGGCGACGCTGCCGAGCAGAAAGCGGGCCGCCGCCCGCCGGCCGTGGGTCCCCATGACGATCAGATCGATGTCGTGCTCGTCGGCGTACTCGAGGATGATCGGACCGGCGGCGAATCCGCGCTCCTGCACCTCGCGCACCCGCAGCACCTCGCGGTGCTCGTCCGGCACCAGCTCCGCCATGCGGTCGGAGGCGAGCTCCACCATTCGGTCGAGTAGCTCGGCGCTCCCCGGAAACTGGCGCTCCGGGTTGGCCGGATCGTCGGCGTGCAGGACCACCGCGTTGAGGATGTGGAGCTCGGCGTCGTAGCGCCGCGCCAGAAACAGCGCATGATCGAGCGCCTGCTCGGCACAGGACGAGAAGTCGGTCGGATACAGGATGCGACGGATCTGCATGATCTACCTCCTATTCCACAGCCCCATTATCGCAAGATCGACCGCAGGGGAAACCGCCTGTAGGGGATCCGACCGATCACCGCGGGACGGGAGCGACCCACCCGCCCGGACAGGACCTCACGAACCCCTCGCGAGCACCCGCGGAACCTCACCCCACTCCGAAGCCACGCAGCAGGTAGCCCACCCCATAGGCCAGGCTGGCAGCCACCGCCCCGATGCCCAGGGTGGTCAGGCCGGTCAGCCACCAGGGATAGATCGACCAGCGGCTCTGCACGCTGCCGATGGTGAAAAAGACCGTGCCGGTGAGACCGATCGACCAACCGAAGGCGTTCTCCAAACCGAAGAGATACGGCACCAGCGGAGCGGCACCGCAGACCAGGAACGCCGAGAACGTCGCCCACGCCGCCTTGAGCGGCGAGCGGTCCTCCATCGGCAGGCCGTACTCCTCCGACAGCATGGTCTTGATCCAACGACCGCGCTCACCGGTGATCACCTCCACGATGCGCTCCAGGAGGGTCCCGGTGAACCCCTTGCGGGCGAAGATCTGACGGATCTCCTCGCGCTCCCCGTGCGGATCGGCTTCGATGTGACGCCGCTCGACCGACGCCAGGTGCTGGCGCAGATCCTGCTCCGCCTTGGTTCCGGAGTAGTTGCCGGCCGCCATCGAGAAGCCGTCGGCGATCAGGTTCGCCACTCCGAGGATCACCACGATCGAGGCCGACAGGCTGGCGCCCACCACCCCCGAGACCACGGCGAAGGTCGTGACCGCTCCGTCGATGCCGCCGTAGATCCAGTCCCGCAGATAGTGCGTTCTCGGCCCGTCGGCCAGTCGGCGCCGGATCGAGTCCGGATCGTGTTCGTGCTCGATTCGCATGCGAAGCACTCGATCGCTCGTCAGAGCGCCCCGTCGTCGGCGTCCGCGCCGTTCTCGGCGAGGAAGCTGTCGAGCAGGCGGCCGGCGATGCCCATGAAATCGCGCTCGGTGATGATGCCGACCAGGCAACCCTCGCGATCGACCACCGGCAGGCAGCTCACGTGGTGCTGCTTCATCATCGCGATCGCCTCGCGGGTGGAGGTCTCGGGACGCACGGTGAGGACGTTCTCCGCCATGATGTCGCGAATCAGCACCGGCCTCCTGTCGTCCTCCGCCAGCGCCCGCGCCATGCGTCGGAGGAGGGACCGATGCGACACCAACCCCACGAGGCGATTGTCGGCGTTCTCGACCGGAACGTGGCGGACGTGGCGCCAGTCCATGAGATGGGCGGCGAGATCGACCGGCTCGTCCTCGTTGACAGTGAAGAGATCGGTCGACATCAGCTGACCGACGGTGCGGAAATGGTCGCGCTCGATGAACCTCCCGTCGAGGCCCGCCTGGTCCCAGGAGTGCACCGGCTTGCCCGACAGCTGCTGCTCGTGCATCGACGCCGCCAGCGCGGCGAGCACCTCGCTCCGGGTCCCCCGGTTCTCGAGGTTGTCCAGCGACTCGACCTGCCAATGGGCTCCGGTGGCGCCCCGCTCGACTCGCTGCTCGACGATCGTCAAATAGCGTTCGATATCGCCCGGCGCGACACCACGCCGCTCGAGCCCCTTGCGGGCCAGCGGCACCAGGTTCTCGACGATCAACTGCTGCGCCGGGCGTCGCACGTCGTCGATCCACCCGAGCTGCGACCTGAGGCCCAACCGGGCCGCCGCGACGAAGTTGTCGCGCGCCACCTCGAACGGCATCTCTCCGGCGGGATCGCCGTACTCCGCCGCCGCACCGACCATCAGGCCGAGCCAGAAGGCGGCGTTGGCGATCTCGTCCGAAACGCTCGGCCCCGCCGGCAGCACGCGGTTCTCGATCCTCAGATGGGGCCGCCCCTCGGAGAGGCCGTAGCAGGGCCGGTTCCAGCGGTAGACGGTGCCGTTGTGGAGCCTCAGGGCGGTGAGCTCGGGTACGCCGCCACCCCGCAGCACGTCGAGCGAGCTCTCGCCCAGCTCCCGTCCCAGCACCACCCGGAAACGGGCGATGTCTTCCTGGAAGATCTCCACCACCGAGCGCTCGATCCAGCTGCGGCCAAAGCTGACACGCGGCTGCTGATGCCGGTGCTCGAGCACCCCCGGCCGGCGCGTATCGACCGACTGCTGAAACAGGGCGATGCGTGTCTCCGCCCACAACCGACGACCGAACAGAAGCGGCGAGTTGGTGGTCGCGGCGAGCACCGGAGCGGCGATGAGCTGGGCGATGTTGTAGAGCCGGGCGAAGTCGTCGGCACCGACCTGAAGGTGGACTTGGAAGCTGGTGTTACAGGCCTCCAGCATGACGTTGTCGTGCCGCACCAGAAGCTCGTCGCGGCCCTTGATACGAAACTGGAACTCCTCGCCGCGCAGCTGCTTCATCGCCTCGTTGAGCGCCCGGTACCGATTCCGCGGCGTCATCGCGTCGAGGGTCAGATCCGACTTCTCGAGGGTCGGCAGGATGCCGACCAGCAGGATCTCGGCGTCGTGCCGCGCGGCGGCCATGCGAGCCGCTCCGAGGAGCTCCTGCAACTGGGTCTCTAGGTCCGAGAAGCAGCGACCCTCGAAGCTCACGGGATAGAGGTTCGCCTCCAGGTTGAAGCGCCCGAGCTCGGTGGTGAACCGCTCGTCGTCGAGCCCGGCGAGCAGCTCGGTCGCCAGCAAGGCCGGACGCCACGACCGATCGACCAGGAACATCTCCTGCTCGGCCCCGATGCGATGCACCCCCGACTCGATCAGCCCGCGCTCGATCATCTCCTCGAGCACGCGCAGGTCGACGAGGAGGCGCTGCGTGAATCGACGCAGCTCCTCGGAGTCTGGTTGACTGGAGTGGACCTCTTCGCCCATCGCCGAACTCGTGGAACGGGATCGTTCCGGTCTTTCTACGCCTCTC
>JAWVZD010000038.1:0-8613 GCA_033722395.1 Thermoanaerobaculia bacterium
GGGGCGAGCGTGATGCGCTCGATCGAGTAGCGTCGGTCGTCGCCGCGCACCAGGGTTCCGGTCGCCGGCACTTCGAGGCCCTCGATCTCGAGTCGCGAAGCCTCGGCGATCGCCAGATAAGTGGTCATGAAGCAGGAGGCGGCGGAGGCGACGAAGAGGTGCTCGGGACTCCAGCGATGTGGTCGGCCAGCGAACTCCGGTGGCGTCGCGACCCGGAGCTCGGGCAGGCGATCGCGGCTCGTGGCGACACCCTCCTTGCCGTCGCTCCAGCGGACTGTGACGGGATAGTCGTGTCGGTCGATCATGACGGTCCTTTCCTCAGATGATTCGTTTCCCCCACTCCTTGAGAGACACGATGGGTCGATACGGTTTCGAAGGCGCTCGGCCGCTCGTCGCCAGGGAGTCGATGGCGAGGGATCGACGCGCTCCCGACTAGTCGAGGGGCTCGGCGCTGATCTCGTCGAGCACCATCCTCCGCACCTCGGCTGGCAGCTGCTCGCCGGCCTGGATCGACCGACAGGCGCTGTGCGCCAGCTCGAGTGTGTCGAACAGCGCTCGGCAGCGCGAGCAGAGCTCCTCGTCCGGAACGGGAAGCTCGACTCCGCGGTCGAGGGCCTCCTGCTTTGCGCGCAGCAGGTCGAGGCAGATTCGACGCGAGTGCTCGGGCTCCGGGAGATCGGCGCTCGGCAGGAGCGTCTCGATCTCCTTGCGGAGCAGCAGTCGGGCGCGATGCAGACGGGTCTTGACCGTGGCGGGCTTGAGGTCGAGGATCTCGGCGACCTCGTCGATGGTGAGTTCGGCGATCTCCTTGAGCAGGAGGGGCATCCGGTAGTGAATCGGCAGACGCGAGATCGCCCGGTCGACGCGCTCGCGTGCCTCCCGTCGCAGGGTTGCGGTCAGAGGATCGTCCTCGTGCGGCACGATCGGGACGGCGACCTCCTGGGCGGGAAGAAGCGTCTCCAGAGGCACGTGGTGGGCCGGCTCGCCGGCCCGCCGGCGATGGCGCCGGCGGCAGATCCGCACCGCGATCGTGTAGAGCCAGCTGGACGGCTCGGAGCGTCCCTCGAACTGCTTCCACTTGCGGAAGGCGGTGGTGAAGATCTCCTGCACCAGATCGTGCGCCTCCTCCTCGTCACCGCACTGCTGGACACCGAGGCGGTAGAGCTTGTCGCCGTAGAGCTCGAGAAGGCGCGGGATGGCCTCGTCGGCGGGTGCTCCTACGAGGTCGGCGCTGGCTGAAGTCGTGCCGCTCATCGCGCTCTCCGCGGCGAGGATACGGCATGCGGGTCGGCTCCGCCCCGTCCGAGCAGGCGGGGCTGGACGGGATCGACCCCCCACCGCGCTCAGGGAGAGGCGTCGATCTCGATCACTACGGCGCCGAAGCCCACAGTCGCGACCCGCTGATAGCGGGCGTCGAGCACCACGAAACGGTCCGTTCGGCTGCCGGCGGAAGGGGTCGATGCCGCGATCCAGGGAAATCGCCCCCAATCGAGGAACCCCGCGATCTCGGGTCGCCGCCGGATCTCCTCCCAACGGGGATGGGCTCGGGCCACCGGCCGGTCGAAGCCCGAATAGCGCAGCTGGCCGCCTTCGAGCCAGGAGAGGGTGCCGTGGCGCAGGCGACCGGCCCGCTCGACGACGAACTCCCACCGCAACGGATCGGCCGGAATCGGTCCGACCATGAGCTCGTCGATCGGCTCCGCAGCTTCGGAGTCGAGCCGACGACGCACGGCATCCTCGGTCAGGGCGTGGACCGTCAGCATGGCGAGGACGAAGGCGGCGGCGGTGGCGAGGCCCCAACCGGCGGCCAACCGACGGGCGCGGGCCGACTCGATCTTCCACCACAGGGCGAGCAGTAGGAGAGCGAGGACGACGCCGACGGGGAGGGCGTGCTGAGGTGAGGAGCGAACCAGGAGGAAGAGCAGGGGCAGGGCTACGAGAGCCCAGGCTGCGGTGAGCCAGAGGTTCGGTCGCCGACCGAGGAGCCAGCCGCCACCGAGGAGCAACCAGAGCCACGGATCGACGATGAAGACCGAATCGCCGTAGTACCAGGTGCCGTCGAACGGCATCCCCCAGCGCATACCGTACGTGTTGAGCCAGTCGAGGGCCGGGTGGGTCGACACGGCGAGATAACTCAATGCCACGAGCCACCCCGTCGACGGCCGCGGAGCGGTCGAGGAGCCGGCGCGCCACCGCCCCCACAGGACCAACGCTGCGGCGAGCAGAGCCGGCAGCACTGTGAGTGCCAGAAGACCGTGCGTCCAGCCCCGACGGAACCCTAGCGCGGCGTCGCCGCCGCCGGCGTAGGAGAGAACGTCGACGTCGGGCAGGTTGGCGCCCACCACCAGCGCGACGGTGGCGTAGCGCGTCGTCGTGCCGAGTCGGGTCGCGGCGAGGGAGGTGCCGACGAGGGTATGAGTGAGCGGATCCATGCGGTCTTCGACGGGTCGTTCGCCCGGCGACCGCACCGACTGTAGTCGAAGCCGGGCGCGATCGCGACGTCGACGGTCCGAGGGCGGGTGGACCGGATCATGGGTTCGCGTCGTCGACGGCGCGCGCTCGCCGAACACGGTGCGGGCGTGTCGTGTCGCGCAGGCTACAATGCCGCTCACTGATGACGTCCGACGGTGCTTCTGCCGGCTCCCCGGCGAGCGGACTGAAGCGAGACCTCGGTCTCGTCGGCCTCGCCGCGACCGGCATCTGCTCGATGCTGGGTGCGGCGATCAACGTCGTGCCGTTCGTGCTGCAGCGGAACGTGCCGGGAATCGGCCCGCACGTCCTGCCGGCCTATCTCCTGGCGGCCCTTCCGGCGTTGCTCGCGGCGCTGGCCTACGCCATCCTGGCCTCGGCGATGCCGCGAGCCGGTGGCAGCTACGTCTACGCCAGCCGCTCGCTCAGCCCCTACCTCGGATTCGTCGCCAGCTTCTCGCAGTGGTTCGGCCTGTCGATCGCCATCGGCGTGGTCTCCTACGTCCTGGTTCCCTTCCTGCGCGACATCGCCGTGGCGCTCGGTCACGACGCCGTCGCCGGGGCTCTCGATACCGGCTGGGTCCGGGTGACGATCGCGCTGGGCTTCCTGTGGACCTTCGTCGGGGTCAATCTCCGCGGGCTCAAACTCTACGAGCGCACGCTGGTGCCGATGATGTTCCTGATGTTCGCTCTGGGCTCGATCGTCATCGTGGCCGGGTTCTCCTTCGACCAGGCGGAGTTCGCTGGCGCGCTGGCGACGACCGGTGAGACCGTTCCGCGCCTCCAGCCTCCGCCCCTGGAGGCGACGACCCTGCTGGCCGCGGCGGCGGTCCTCTTCTCGAGCTTCATCGGCTTCGACTCGATCGCCCAGGCGGGCGGCGAGGCGCGCGACCCGGGACGCTCGTTGCCGCTCGCTATCGGCATCGCGGTGGTGACGGTGGGCGGGTTCTACCTGCTGTTCACGGCGGCCGTCTACCACGCCGTGCCGTGGGAGTTCGTCGCCGCCGAGGCGGCTGTCCGCGACGTCACCGCCCCCGGCCTGCTGGGCTATCTCCTCTCGCCGGGGTGGACGGTGGCGATCGTGGCGGGGGCCGCGGTGGCACTCATCAACGACCTGCCGGCGATGCTCTTGGCGGTGTCGCGACTGATGTTCGCTTGGGCGGAGGACGGCGTCTTCCCGCGTCGGGTGGCGCTCGTCCACCGCCGCTGGCGGACGCCCTACGTGGCGATCGTGGCGAGCGGCGCGATGGCCACGGTCGGCATCCTGGGGAGCCACCTGGCGGGCGACTTCTTTCTCGGCGTCGACATCCTGGTGACCTCGATGCTGGTCAACTTCTTGCTCATGTGCCTATCTGTCTTGTGGCTGCCGAGACGCAATCCCTCCCTGGCCCGCGAGGTGAAGGTGGTGCGGTCGCGCCGACTGCAGCTACCGCTGGCGGCCGCCGGCGCTCTGGCGCTGACGGGTTTTCTGGTGATCCACGTAGCCAAGGACCTGAGTGCCACGGTCGACGCTTGGTACCTGCACTCGACCTTCGTGTGGCTCGGCGTGATGACGGTGGCAAGCCTGGTCTATCTGCGGGAGGTCCGGGCGCTGCGCCGCGCCGGGGTCGACGTCGAGGCCCGCTTCGCACGGCTACCCCCGGAGTGACCGCATGGCGAACGCTCGAGTGAGTCAGGACGGACGAGGACAGACCGCCTCGATCCGCGGCGTGCTACCGCTGCCGGGAGCGGGGCGATGAGACGGGTTCGGCTCGCCGCCGACCTGTCGATCGCGCCCGTCGTCACCGGCCTCTGGCAGATCGCCGACATGGAGCGCGACGGACGGTCGTTCGACCGGAGAGCGGCCATGGAGGCGCTCGGGCGCTACGTCGAGGCCGGTCTGACCACCTTCGACATGGCCGACCACTACGGCTCGGCCGAGGAGATCGTCGGCGAGTTCGTCGCCGCTGGGGGCCGCGGCATCGAGATCCTCACCAAGTGGGTGCCAGCGCCCGGACCGGTCGACCGCACGACCGTCCGGGAGGCCGTCGAGCGCTCGCTCGAGCGGCTGCGGACCGAGCGCGTCGACCTGATGCAGTTCCACGCCTGGAGCTACGGCGATCCGGCCTATCTGGACGCTCTGTTCCACCTGGCGGAGCTCTGCGAGGAGGGCCTGATCGGGCACCTCGGCCTGACCAACTTCGACACCGCCCATCTGCGCCTCGTGCTGGAGAGCGGCATCGACGTGGTGTCGAACCAGGTCAGCTTCTCGGTGCTCGATCGGCGAGCTGCGGGCGGAATGAGCCGCCTGTGTCGGGAGAGGGGCGTGAGGCTCCTGGCGTACGGCACGCTCGCCGGCGGGCTGCTGACCGCCCGTCAGCTCGGAGCGGCCGATCCGACGGCCGACGAGCTGGCGACCTGGTCGCAGATGAAGTATCGACGGTTCATCGCCGAGGTGGGCGGCTGGGACGCCTTCCAGCGGCTGCTCGAAGCACTCGACCGGGTGGCGCGCCGTCTGGGCGTGTCGCTGCCGCAGGTCGCAGCCCGCTTCGTCCTCGACGAGCCGGCCGTCGGCGCGGTCATCGTCGGCGCGCGCCTCGGGAAGAGCGACCACATCGCCGAGACCCTGAGCATGCTCGAACTCGAGATCGACGAGACCGGTCGGGACGAGATCGAGGCGGCCTGCGCGGCGCTGGCGCCGGTACCGGGCGACTGCGGTGACGAGTACCGTCGCGAGCCGTTTCTCACCGCCTCCGGCGACCTGAGCCACCATCTCGACGAGCTGCCGGCTCCCTATCCGGTCGAACGGTCGCCCGGCGGTCGCCGGCGTGCGTTCTCCGCTACGCCGTGGGAGGAGATGGCCGGCTACTGCCGTGCGGTGCGCGCCGGCGACCGGATCGTCGTTTCGGGCACCACCGCCTCCCATCGCGACCGTCTGATCGGCGGCGCCGATGTGGCCTCGCAGACCCATTTCGTGATCGACAAGATCGAGGGCGCTCTGCGGTCGTTGGGCGGGTCTCTGTCCGACGTGGTGCGGACGCGGATCTTCGTCGCCGACGCCGCCGACTGGGAGGCGGTGGCACGGGCGCACGGTGAGCGTTTCGCCGACGTCCGGCCGGCCAACAGCCTGGTCGAGGCGCGCCTGATCGGCGAGGAGTACCTGGTGGAGATCGAGGCCGAGGCGGTGGTCGGGGCGAGAGTCGAGGGCGATCCCGGTCGGTAGAGCGGCCGAAGCGAGGGGTCGGCTGCGACGCTCTCCGATCCGCGGGCCGAAAGACGATCCCGTCGCCATGGCGGAGGCCGTTCCGCAGCCCGCCGTCGTAAAGGCCGGCTCGCTTGGTCTATATTCGGTCGGCGGGACATCCCTATGGCAGCCCACTCGGGACACCGGCAGGTCGCCGGCTGGCGCCGCGCACTGCGCCAGCTGGGGGTCGATCTCCGCAGCGGCGAGGGCGAGCCGGCGCTGCTGCTCTTCGCCTTCCTCTTCCTGCTGCTGACCTTCCAGATCTCGACCGAGACCGTCCGCCAGTCGACTTTCATCGACTCGCTGGGTGCGGCGCGGCTGCCTTGGGTCTATCTGCTGGTCGCCGTCACGTCCTACCCGTTCCTGCTGCTCTACGACCGCTTCGTGGGTCGCCATCGGGTCGAGCACCTGCTAGTGCGCAGCTGTTGGATCGTCGCCGCGTTGCTGTTGGTCTTCTGGGTGCTGATGCGCTTCCCGTGGTCGTGGGTGGCGATCGTCTACTACGTCTTCACGGCGATCACCTACGGCCTGCTGAACAGTCAGTTCTGGCTCTTCGCCAATCATCTGTTCGATCCGCGGCAGGCGAAGCGCCTGTTCGGCTTGGTGGGCGCCGGGGCGCTCCTGGGAGGCATTCTCGGCGGCCAGATAGCGCGCCTGGTGAGCCAGCTCGTAGGCACCAGCTGGGTGCTGTTGATCGCTGCTGCTCTGCTGGCCGCGGCGACCGGGCTGGTCCGCCGCGCGGCACGCTTCGGCTTGGCCGAGTCCGACGACGACGGCGCGATCGAGGGCCTCGAGCGGGCACAGAGCGGCTTTCGGGTTCTGGGCCGCTCCCGACTCCTCGTCTCCATCACGGTGCTGGTCGTCCTGACGCTGGTGGTCGGGCAGATCGTCGACCTGCAGTTCAACTGGGCCGTCGAGCAGACCACCACGACGCTGGACGAGCGTACGGCGTTCTTCGGCAACTTCTTCAGCGTCATGGGGGTGGCGGCGTTCTTCTTCCAACTGCTGTTCACCGCCCGCATCCACCGGACGCTCGGCATCGCCTTCGCCATGCGCGTCCTGCCGGTGACGATCGCGATCGGCACGGTGGCGCTCTTCGTGACCGCCGGCGGGATGCCGCGCTGGCTGATCGCGGCGGCCCTGGTGCTCAAGATCGGCGAGAGCGGCCTGCGCTACTCGCTCGACCAGGCGACGCGGGAGCTCCTCTTCCTACCGGTGCCCTCGGAGCTGCGCATGCGCGCCAAGGCGTTCATCGACGTCTTCGTGCAGCGCGGCGCCAAGGGCCTGGCGGCGCTCCTTCTCCTGCCGGTGACGTTCGGAGTCATGAGCGCGGTCCAGGCGGGCTGGATCTCGCTGGTGCTGGTGGTCGCCTGGTTGGTCGTGATCGGGATCACGGCGCGGGAGTACGTCGGTGCCTTTCGCAGCGGCCTCAAGGGCCAGACGGTCGAGACGGCGATCCCGGTCGACCTGTCGGACATGACGACCTTGGAGCTCCTGGTCGAGTCGCTCGGCAGCTCCGACAGCCGGCAGGTACTGCACAGCCTGGACATCCTGGTATCGAACGATCGCGGTAGGTTGGTGCCGCCACTTCTGCTCTACCACGACGATCCGGAGGTGCGCCGCCGGACGCTGGCTGTGTTGGCCAAGACCGAGCGGCTCGACGCCATGCCGCTCGTCGAGCGCACCCTCCGCGACCCGGATGCCGACGTACGGGCCGAGGCGGTGCGGGTCCTGGCCGGTCTTCAGGGGACCGACGCCACCGAGCTGATGTTGCCGAAGCTCGAAGAGGCCGATCCGGGGGTGCGCGCTGCGGCGGTCGCCTGCCTGGCCAACTACGGCGACGAGGCGATGGTCGACGAGGCCAGCCGCGTTCTGCTCGACCTGCTGCGCGACGCCGATCTCGAGGTGCGCTGCGAAGCCGCCAAGGCGATCGGCGCGGTGCACGAGCCGCGCTTCCAGGACCATCTGATCCGTCTGCTCTACGACCCCGAGCGCGAGGTGGTCGGAGAGGCGATCGCGGCCATCCGGCGGCGGGTGGCGCGCGACGGCTTCAACCCCCTCTACGTGCCGACCCTGATCTCGCTGCTGCAGAACCGGCGGGTGCGGCACGAAGCGCGGGGCGCGCTGGTCGCCTTCGGGGAGGATGCCCTGCCGGCGATGGTCCACTTCATGGGCGATCCGGACGAGCCGCTGTGGGTGCGGCGGGCGCTTCCGAAGGCGATCTCTGCGGTCGACACGCCGGCAGCCGCCGAGGCTCTCCTCGACGGTCTGGAGGAGGCCGCCGACTCGTTCCAGCGCCGCAAACTGGTCGAGGCACTCGGAGCGGCGCGCGACGGCCGCGCGCTGGCTCGACAGCACCTCGATCGGGTCGGTAGCGAGATCGCCCGGGAGGCCGAGGCCTATCTCGATCGCCTGGCCGGTCTCGACGCCCTCGGTCTGCGGCGCAAAGGGGGATTGCAGGGAGCGTTGGTCGTCTGGGACGGCGAGCAGAGCCCGACTCTGCTCGACCGGTTGCTAGGCGAGCGCTCGACGGACAACCTGAAGAACCTCTTCGGCCTTCTCGCTCTGATCTATCCGGCCGGCGAGATGCACTCGGCCCACCGCAGCCTGACGAGCGCCGACAAGCTGCAGCGGTCGCGCTCGTTGGAGTTTCTCGACAATCGACTGGACACGGCTCTCAAACGCGACGTCTTCGCGGTGATCGACGACTGCCCGCTGGGCGAGAAGCTGGAGCGGGCCCGGCGCCGCTACGGTATCGAGCGGGGCGGCCGCCGACAGGTCCTGCGCCGTTTGCTGCGCTACGAGGAGAGCTCCGATCCCGAGGCCGGCACGCTGGCGGCCGCGGCGCTCTACACCGTTCACATCGAGCAGGTGGAGGGCCTGACGGACGAGATCGAGCGGCTGAGCGGCGCCGAGGAACC
>JAWVZD010000039.1:0-8567 GCA_033722395.1 Thermoanaerobaculia bacterium
CGACCGAGAAGGGAAACAGCAGGTTCGACCCGGTGGCGTAGCCGAAGTAGAGCTTGGGGACCGAGAGCGTGATGTCGTCGGCGTTGTAGCCCAGAGCCCGCTTGGCGTAGAGCTCGGTGGTGTTGATGAACGAGGCGTGGGTCTGGACGACTCCCTTCGGGAGGCCCGTCGTGCCGCCGGAGAAGAGCCAGATGGCTGCATCGTCGCGATGGGTGGGGACCGCCTCGAGGCTGTCGCCGACGTGCGCCGCAAACGCTTCGTAGCGCGGTGCTCCGTCGAGCGCCCCACCGACGGCGAGCGGCGTCGGAGGCCGGTCGACGCGGCGGCAGGCCTCGGCGAAGACCTCGCCCGAGCCTCGATCCCCGAGGCCGGCGTCGACCACGGCCCAGCGTGGCTCGACGTACTCGAGCAGGCGCGCCAGAGGTTCCTCCTCGAGCCGCGGGTTGACCATCACCACGACGGCGCCCAGCTTGAGCGTGCCGAAGAACGCCCCGACCCACTCCGGGCCGTCCGGTAGGGTGATCATCACCCGCTCCTCGCGGCGTGCTCCCATCTCTGCCAGGACGTTGCCGAATCGGGCGGCGAGGCGCTCGACCTCGAGATAGGTCAGCTGGCGCTCGTCGAGGCGCAGGGCGATGCGCTCGCCGGCCCCGTCCTCGAGTCTGCGGGTGAGGAAATGACGGGCGACATTGACCCGCTCGGGGATCTCGATCGGCTCGTTCAGACGGCTCATCGGATCGGGCGAAAATGTAGCACAGCGCGCGAGCGAGACCGTGCGAGCGGGAGGCCGTCGGATCGCAGCCGGGTGGTAGGCTGAGCCGTCCGATGTCGCGCTCCCTCCTGACGCTGGGAATCGGTCTCGCCGCTCTCGGCCTGACGATCCCGCTCGCCGATCTCGCCGCCGCGCCACCGGCCCTGAACGGGCCTGCTCCGGCGCTCAGCCTCGAGGCCTTGATCTCCGGGTCGAAGGCGGACCGCCTCGACCCGTCTCTCCTGGGCGAGGAGGCTCTGGCCGGCAGGGCGCTGGTCATCGAGTTCTGGGCCACTTGGTGCGGCCCCTGTGTGGTCGGCCTCGATCACTGGAACGAGCTGGTCGACGAGCTCGCGGGCGAGCCGCTCGTCTTCCTGTCGGTAACCAGCGAGGACGCCGAGACGGTGCGGTCGTTCCTGGCCGAGCGGAGGCTCGCCGGCCTGGTCGGTCTCGACGTCGACGGCTCGGTGTTTCGCGACTACGGCGTCAGCGCGATCCCGTATGTCGTACTGATCGATCGGTCCGGGGTGCTGCGCGCCGAGACCTACCCTTCGAGCCTGACGGCGCAGAGCCTGCGCGATCTGGTCGCCGGCCGGGACCTCGACCTGCCGCGGGCGCGGAGCTTCGACGACCGGGTGGCCTTGGCGGTCGGGCGAGGCGGCTCGCCGGAGGCGATCTTGACGGCCGAGATCCGCCCGTCGACCGATCCGGAGCTGCGCGGTCTCGAGGTCTCGGCGACCGAGTATCTCGCCTTCGGCTGGCTGCCGTCCGAGATCATCGCCACGGTCTACGAATGGCGGCCGACCCGGCTCGAGATCCTCGCCGACCTGCCCGAGCAGCGGTTCGACGTCCTGCTGCGGACTCCGGCCGGCGCTGCCGGTCGCTCCGAGTTGCTGCGGCGGATGGTCGACGAGAGCTTCGCGGTCGAGGTGGCGCGCCGCTTCCGGCCGCGCGACGTCTTCCTGCTCCGGCGCGCAGCCGAGGGGCGAGCAGCCGAGGGAAACGGGGAGCTTCGGCCCGCTGGCGGCAGGACCGTCTCCTTCACGACGCGACCGGGGACGATCCGCGGGCGCGGAGTCGACGTGCCCGCGCTCGCGGCGGCGCTGGAGGAAGCTCTCGAGCGGCCGGTCGTCGACGCGACCGGAGCCGGAGGTCGCTACGACATCGAGCTCGACTGGGATCCGACGGTGAGCGGCGACCTCGAGCGGGCGTTGGCGCGAATCGGTTTGACGCTCGTTCCGGACCGCCGCGACATCGAGGTGCTCGTCGTGCGACCGCTCCCGGCCGGGCGGTGCGGATCGTGAAGAACCCGGTCTGATCGAGGTCGTCGCCTTGGCACCCGCGTCAGTCCGATTCGAGGACGCCCTGGGTGTAGAGCTTCAGGCCGAACTACTGTCTTGCCACCCAGCGAGGTAGGGCGGGCGTCCCCGTCCGAATAGGTCGGCGAGCCGCCCGCGAGGGTGTAGTCGCTCGGAGGGCGGTGGTCTGAAATTAATGGTGCACCGGCGGCTCACCCTTCTGTCTGGAGAGCACACCGCCGGCCGGAATCCTACGGAACGAGGAGGAAGTGATGAGGGATAGCAAGAATGGGAGTCGTTCGACTCTGATCGTGACTCTGGTGGCGCTGATCGCGCTGGCCGGCTGGGTCGTCGCGTGCAAGACGGGTGGGTCGTCGAGCGACGTCATGGGTGGCGGCGACGCCAACAGTGTGATCCAGGAGCGGGGTCTCACACCGGACGACGTCTACGCCGCCGTCAAGACCTACATGCCGACCGGCAAGCACGACGAGTACCTGATCATGTCGTCCGGAGGCCACTCGGGGCAGATGATGGTGATCGGCGTGCCGTCGATGCGGTTGCTCAAGGTCGTCGGCGTGTTCACGCCCGAGCCTTGGCAGGGTTGGGGTTACTCCAACGAGACCCGCGAGGTGCTCGCCGCCGGTAGGGTCGAGGGCCGCGACATCACCTGGGCCGACACCCACCATCCGGCGCTCTCCGAGAGCGACGCCGAGTACGACGGCGACTGGGTGTTCATCAACGACAAGGCGCACGCCCGCATGGCGGTGATCGATCTCAGGGACTTCGAGACCAAGCAGATCGTCAAGAACCCGATCGCCCTGTCGGATCACGGCGGCGCGATGGTCACACCGAACACCGAGTACATCATCGAGGGCGGCCAGTACGCTGCGCCGCTCGGTTGGAGCTACGCCTCGATGGAGGCCTACGAGTCCGACTACCGCGGTATGGTGACGCTGTGGGCCTTCGACCGGGCGACCGGGCGGATCGATCCCGAGCGCTCGTTCGCGCTCGAGCTGCCGCCGTACTGGCAGGATCTGTGCGACGCCGGCAAGGGCGTCTCGGAGGGCTGGGCCTTCTGCAACTCGTTCAACACCGAGATGGCGCTGGGGGGCATCGAGTCGGGCAATCCGCCGTTCGAGGCCGGCGCCTCACAACGCGACATGGATTATCTGCACATCTTCGACTGGAAGAAGGCAGCCGAGCTCGTCGCCGACGGCCGGGCGAGCCAGATCAACGGCTTCGACGTCCTGACGCTCGACGTGCTGACCGAGGAGGGCGTGCTCTACTTCGTGCCCGAGCCGAAGAGCCCGCACGGTGTCGACGTCTCGCCGGGCGGTGAATACTTCGTCGTCTCCGGCAAGCTCGATCCACACGTCACGGTCTACAGCCACGAGAAGATCCAGCAGGCGATCGCCGAGGAAAACTTCTCCGGCACCGACCAGTACGGTGTGCCGATCATCGACTTCGACGCCGCTGTGGAGACGCAGATCGAGCTCGGCCTCGGTCCGCTGCATACCCAGTTCGACGATCAGGGCTACGCCTACACCAGCCTGTTCCTGGACACCGCCGTGGCTCGCTGGACCCTGGGTGGTCCATACGAGTCGCTCAACCCGGACGCGCCGTGGACGCTGGTGCAGAAGCTCGGCGTGCACTACAACGTCGGGCACATCCTGGCGGCAGAGGGTGATACCGCCTCGCCGGACGGCAACTGGCTGGTAGCGCTCAACAAGTGGGCCGTCGACCGTTTTCAGAACGTCGGCCCGCTCCATCCGCAGAACTTCCAGCTGATCGACATCGGTGAGGCGGGGCAGACCATGCAGCTGCTCTACGACATGCCGATCGGCCTGGGCGAGCCGCACTACGCCCAGATGATCAAGGCCGACAAGATCGATAGCTGGGACGTCTATCCCGAGATCGGTTGGGATCCGATCGCCCAGGCGGTGGACGAGAACGCCGTTCAGGCGGGCGAAGAGCGCATCGAGCGCAACGGCAAGAACGTCGAGATCTGGATGACCGCCGTGCGCAGCCACTTCACGCCGGAGCGCATCGAGATTCAGCAGGGCGACAAGGTCGTCTGGCACGTCACCAACATCGAGAGTGCCAAAGACGCCACCCACGGCCTCGCCATTCCGGCCTACAACATCAACCTGAGCCTCGAGCCCGGGGAGTCGACGACGGTGGAGTTCGAAGCCACCACGAGCGGTGTCTACTCCTACTACTGCTCCGAGTTCTGCTCGGCGCTCCACCTCGAGATGCTCGGATACCTGCTGGTCGAGCCGGAGTCGTGATCTCTCGCCGGTCGGGTGCCCGCGGGCGCCCGACCGGCCACTTCTCCTCTCGGCCGGAGAAAGGAACATCGTCGTGCCAAGCTGGATGGAAAGACTCGTCGGCCCCAGGCTGTCGTCGGAGGAGCTGCGCCGCAGGAAGGCCGAGTTCGTCCTCCCGACGCTCTGTTTCCTGGTGGCCGCCCTGCTTCTGGTCATCTCGATTCTGACGCCGTACTGGCGCCTCGAGCTCCAGGCGCCGCAGTACCCGAAGGGGCTGGAGGTAAAGGCGTACCTGAATCACCTCGACGGGGACGTCAAGGAGATCGACGGCCTGAACCACTACATCGGTATGCGACCGCTCGGAGAGGCGGCGCAGCTCGAGCAGAGCCTGTCGATCATCGCGGTGATCGCCATCGCTCTGCTGGTGTTGGGGGCGATCGTCATCCACAACCGGAATGCGGCCCTGCTGGCACTCCCGGCGTTGCTGTTTCCGGTGGTCTTCCTCGCCGACATGTACTACTGGCTCCACAACTTCGGTACCAACCTCGATCCGCGGGCTCCCCTGTCGTCGTCGATCGAGCCGTTCGTGCCGCCGATCCTCGGCAAGGGGGTCGTCGGGCAGTTCGCCACCGTGGCGCTGCCGGATGCCGGCCTCATCCTGGCCACCCTCGCCTCGTTGCTGATCCTGGTGGGGCTCTATTTCCATCGTCAGGCTTACAAGCCGCTGGTGGAAAGGCGCCGCCGGCAGCGAGGCTCGGAATCGGCCCCCGAGGCGGGCCGGGAGAACGGCAGCGTTGCGTAGCGCAGCGGTCGTCGTCCTGGCTGGGCTCTGTGCCACCAGCCTCGCGGCGGAGGAGTGGGCGGTCGAACCGGCCGCCGGTCCCGCTGCCCTCCGGGAGGTCGTCGAGCAGGCGGCCGACGGAGACATCGTACGGGTCGAGGCGGGCCGCTACGAGGGCCCGATCCGGGTCACCCGTCGGCTGCACCTGATCGGCGAGGGCTGGCCGGTGATCGACGGCGGCAACGTCGGCACGGTGGTCGAGCTCACCGCCGCCGGGGCCGTGATGGAGGGGTTCGTCGTGCGCGGCAGCGGTGCCTCGCTCGACCAGGAGAACTCGGGCATCGCGGTGACGGCGCCGAACGTCGAGGTGCGCCGCAATCGTCTCGACGACGTCCTCTTCGGCATCTACCTGCGGAAGGCTTCCGGCAGCACGCTGTCGGACAACCGCGTCCGTGGCAAGGCTCTCGACCTGCCTCGGCGGGGCGACGCCATTCGGGTCTGGTACAGCGACGAGGTGCGGCTGGAGGCCAACCAGGTCGAGGGCAGCCGCGACGTCGTGCTGTGGTATTCGAACGATCTCGAGATCCACGACAACCGAGTCGTCGACGGTCGCTACGGCCTGCATTTCATGTACTGCGACGACGCTCGCATCGAAGGCAATCTTCTGGCCGACAACTCGGTCGGTGCCTTCCTGATGTACTCCCGTCGCCTACGGCTGAGGACCAACACCATCAGCGGAAATCACGGCCCCAGCGGCTACGGCGTCGGTCTGAAGGACATGGACGACGCGGTGGTGAGCGGCAACTACCTGGTCGGCAACCGGGTGGGGATCTTCCTCGACAATTCACCGCGCGAGACCGGCAGTACCTCGAGCATCGAGGGTAATCTCTTGGTGGCGAACGACTTCGGCATTCTGCTGCTGCCGAACGTACGGCGCGCGCAGTTCACCGGCAACGGTATGGTGGAGAATCAGGAACAGGTCGGTATCGCCGGAGCGGGGGGAGATCCGGAATCGAATACCTGGCTCGGCAACTACTGGAGCGACTATGCCGGCTTCGACGCCGACGGCGACCGTGTCGGCGACGTGCCGTATCGGGCCGAGCGGTTGTTCGAGAGCTTGACGGGCCGCAAGCCGAATTTGAGACTTTTCCATTACAGTCCGGCGAGCGAGGCGCTCGACTTCGCCTCGCGCGCCTTTCCGCTGGTGCGACCGCAGCCGAAGCTGATCGATCCGGCACCCCGGCTCGACCGGCCCGCGCTCGCCGACGTGCCAGCACTGCCGTCGACCGGCGGAGGCTGGGGAATACCGGCTGCGTTGGGGATGCTGGCGCTGGCCGGTGTGATGCTGGTCGGGACCGGTCGGATCGGTCGGCGTCGTGCCGCGCCTACCGGGCCCAGAGCGGGGCAGATCGGAGACAGGGCGATGATCGAGGTCGAAGGGATATCGAAACGGTTCGGGCGACAGACGGCGCTCGATGCGGTGAGCTTCCGCGTCGCCGCGGGTGAATCGGTCGCTCTCTGGGGACCGAACGGCGCCGGCAAGACGACCGCCATCCGGGCGCTCCTGGGCGTCATCGAAGTCGACGGGCGGGTCGCGATCGATGGCGTCGATCCGGCCACCGACGGCAGAGAGGCACGCCGTCGGATCGGCTTCATCCCGCAGGAGATCCCGCTGCAGGGGAACCTGACGACCGAGGAGACCCTCGAGTTCTACTCCCGCTTGCGCCGTTGCCGGCCCGATCGCGCCGACGAGCTTCTCTCCCAGCTGGAGCTCGAGGCGCACGCCGGCAAGAAGGTCAGGCATCTGTCGGGCGGGCTCAGGCAGCGCTTGGCGCTGGCGATCGCCCTGCTGGCCGACCCGCCGATCCTGCTGCTCGACGAGCCGTCCGCCAACCTGGACGACGCGTCGCGGCGCGCTTTCCTGCAGGTCCTCGCCGGTCTCAAAGGCAGCAAGACCATCGTCTTTTCGACCCATCGCCGTAGCGAGGTCCTGGGCCTGGCCGACCGGGTCTTGATGCTCGACGCCGGTCGTCTGGTCGACGACGGTGATCCGGTCGACCTGCTGAGCGGCGGCGATCCGGAGGCCGGTGTGCTGCGACTGGCGGCCGAGCGCCGTCGCTTCCGTGAAGGGGGGGAGCATGGAGCTCCGTAACGTGCTCGTTCTGAAGGGCAAGGAGCTGCGGGACGCCTGGCGCAACCGCTGGTTCGTCCTTTACGCGGTGACCTTCGTCGGCCTGGCCCTCGCCATGGCCTGGGTGAGCGTAGCCGGCATCATGGGCTCGGGCTTCGCCGGCCTGGGGAGGACGGCGGCCAGCCTGGTCAACCTGGTGGTGCTGATCGTGCCGCTGATGGGCCTGACCCTCGGTGCGGGTGCGATCGCCGGCGATCGGGAGCGCGGGCTCTTGCTCTACACGCTCGCCCAACCGGTGACCCTGGGTGAGATCGTCGTCGCCAAGTTCTGGGGACTCGCCTCGGCGTTGCTGGCCGCTCTGCTGGTCGGCTTCGGTGCGGCGACCCTGATCATCGCCGGGCCCGGCGCCGGTGGCGAGATCGGTGCCTTCGTCGCCTTCCTCGGCTTCTCGATGCTGATCGCGCTGGCGATGGCCAGCGTCGGTCTCCTGATCTCGTCGCTCAGCGCGAGCGCGGCGACGGCGAGTGGTGTGGCGTTGTTCGTCTGGCTCCTCCTGGTGCTGCTCGGCGACCTCGGCCTGATGGGTACCGCGCTGGTGCTGGAGCTCGACGCCTCCACCCTTCTCCTGGCGGCCCTGCTCAATCCGTTGCAGGTCTTCAAGCTTGCCGCCGTGGTGGCCATCCGGGGCGGGGCGGAGGTGCTCGGCCCGGCCGGTCTCTACGCCAGCCGCGAGCTCGGCGGGGCGCTGCTGCCGCTTCTCGGCGCGATTCTGCTCCTGTGGGTCATCGTTCCGCTCGTCGCCAGCTGGTGGTTGACGCGACGCCGGGGTGTGTTGGCGTGAGGTCGTGCTTCGCCTGGGCGGCGGCTCTCTTGGTGGTAGCCTGTGGCTCCGAGCCGGCCGGACCGCCGGAGATCGCCTACGCTCTCGAGGAGTGCGACTTCTGTCGCATGATCATCAGCCAGGAGGCGCATGCCGCCGCGGTGGTCGGTCCGAACGGCTCGTCCTGGGCTTTCGACGATCTGGGCTGTCTGCTGGCGGCGCGCGAGAGGTGGAAGAGCGACGGCGCGCGGGTGTGGGTGCACGATGTCGAGTCGCTCGAGTGGCTCGAGGCGGAGGAGGCCGTCTTCGTGCGGCAGGATCGGGGCACGACTCCGATGGGCTCGGGACTAGTCGCCCTGGCGACGAGGGAGCAGGCCATCCAGCGGGTGGCCGACGAGGACGCTATCCATGATTGGCAGGAGCTGGTCTCTGCCGACCAGGCCCTGGGCGGATTCATGGATCACGACACCGATCACGATACGGACTACGAAGAGGAGATTGGAAGATGAACCGAGACAC
>JAWVZD010000040.1:0-8520 GCA_033722395.1 Thermoanaerobaculia bacterium
ACACGTCGTCCTCTCCAAGCAGAAGGCGGAGAGGATGAAGGTCTGGACCGAGATCGAGAACAGCTACAAGGAAGGCAAGATCATCAAGGGTACGGTGGTGGAGCGGATCAAGGGCGGCCTGACGGTCGATATCGGTATCCGCGCTTTCCTGCCGGGATCGCTCGCCGACATTCGGCCGATCAAGAGCCTGGAGTCGCTGAAGGGCGAGGAGTTCGAGTTCAAGGTGATCAGCCTCGACCGACGTCGCAACAACGTCGTGCTGTCGCGCAAGGCGGTTCTCGAGAAGGAGTTCGCCAAGCAGAAGGAGGAGACCCTCGAGAAGCTCAAAGAGGGTGCCCGCCTGCCCGGCGTGGTCAAGAACATCACCGACTACGGCGTCTTCGTCGACCTCGGTGGGATCGACGGTCTGCTCCACATCACCGATATCTCGTGGGGACGGGTCAATCACCCTTCGGAGCACTTCTCGGTCGGCGACGACGTCGAGGTGGTGATCCTCAAGTTCGATCCCGAGAGCGAGCGAGTCTCGTTGGGTTACAAGCAAAAGGGCGAGGATCCGTGGACGCTGGTCGACAAGAAGTACCCGCTCGGCTCGCGCGTCAAGGGGAAGGTGGTCAGCCTGGTCGATTACGGTGCCTTCGTCGAGATCGAAGAGGGCGTCGAGGGCTTGATCCATGTCAGTGAGATGTCGTGGACCAAGAAGGTCGTCAATCCGTCGAAGATGCTGGAGGTGGGTGACGAGATCGAAGCGATTGTCTCCGAGCTGGACATGGAGCAGCGCCGTATCAGCCTGTCGTTGCGGCAGGCGGAGCGCAATCCGTGGGAGGAGCTACTGGTCAGCCATCCCGTCGGCACGCTGGTAGAGGGCAAGGTGCGCAATCTCACCGAGTTCGGTGCGTTCGTGGAGATCACCGAGGAGATCGACGGTCTGGTGCACGTCTCCGACATGAGCTGGACGAAGCGCATCAAGCATCCCAGCGAGGTACTGAGCAAGGGGGACACGGTCCAGGCGCGCATCACCCACATCGACGTCGAGAATCAGCGCGTCTCGCTGTCGATCAAGGAGTTCCTACCGAACGAGTGGCAGACCTTCGTCAATCAGCACTCGGTCGGCGAGCGGGTCACCGGCCGGGTGGTCAACGTGACCGACTTCGGCCTCTTCGTCGACATCTTCGAGGGGCTCGAGGGCTTGGCTCACGTCTCCGAGATCGACGTCGCTGGCGAGAGCCTGGAGGACGAGTTCCAGGTCGGCGACTGGGTGAGTGCCCGCATTTTGCGGATCGAGGAGGACGAGAAGAAGGTCGGGCTGACGATGCGGGGTGTCCCTCAGCCGACCGAGGAGGAGGTTGCCGAGCTGCAGGCGGAGTGGGAAGAGGAGCAGGCCTCGGACGAGGAGCCGTCGGAGGATGCGGAGGAGGAGCCCGAAGCCGTCGAAGCGGCGTCGGCGGAGTCCGCCGCCGAAGAGGAGCCGGAGGAGGGCGAGGAGGAGGAGGCGCAAGCTACCGCCGAGTCGGAGGACGAAGGCAGCGAGGCTGAGGAGCGGGAGGCGTCGGACGAAGAGGCGGACGAGGGTGAGTCCGCCGACGAAGGTGAGGACGAACTCGACGAAGACGACGAGGACGCCGGCGACGAAGAAGAAGACGAGGACGAAGACGAAGGCGACGACGAAGAGGACGAGGACGACGAGGACGAAGAAGAAGGCGACGAGGACGAGGGCGAGGACGACGAGGACGAGGAAGAAGACGACGAGGAAGACGAAGAAGACGACGAGGAGCGTTCGGAGTAGGTGTAGACGACCGGGAGAGCGCTCGGGTCCGACGAGGAGACCGGTATGGGCAATGGGATGACCAAGGCGGAGCTGGTGGACGAGGTCGCGAAGTCGACCGAGCTCACCAAGAAGCACGCCGAGATGATCGTCAACACGGTTTTCGAGAGCATCGTCGAATCGCTCAAGGAAGGCGACAAGATCGAGCTGCGGGGCTTCGGGAGCTTCCGCATCCGCCACCGCAGCTCGCGGATTGGGCGGAATCCGAAGACCGGCGATCGGGTCTTCGTGCCGCCGAAGCGCATTCCCTACTTCAAGCCCGGCAAGGATCTGCGCGAGATGCTCAACGACGGGCAGCCGGACAACTGACCGTTCTTCCTACCCGCCGCCGGTCGGCCCGCTCCGAGCGGAGTACCGGTCATCCGAGCTCCAGATGACGAGCCGCGAGAGCACCGAGGACGAGCGCCTCGAATGGTCGTACGAGGCCGTCGTCGCACCCCTCCTCGGCTGGCTCCTCCCCGGTGCCGGTCACCTCTACCTCGGGCGGCGCGAGCGCGCGGCGGCCTTCTTCCTGATCGTCCTGGCGGCGGTCGTCGTCGGCACCCAGCTCGACGGCAATCTCTACCGCATCGAGCCGAATCGCCCCCTGACCGTGCTCGGCACCTTCGCCTGCGCCGGCATGGGGCTGCCGTACGTCGTCCTGCGCTTTCTGCTGTCGTACAGTGGTGACATCGTGGCGCGCGGCTACGAGTACGGTACCGCCTTCCTGCTCACCGCCGGCCTGATGAACTGGCTCCTGGTCCTCGATTGCTGGGACATCGCCATCGGCAGGAAGGAGTGAGCCGTTGAGCCACGTCCTGCTGATGACCCTGTACGCTTTCCTGGTGAGCTGCTTCTTCGCCCTACTGTGGCGGCGGGAGCGCGCGGCGCAGCGGCGGCTCTTCATCCAGCTCTTCCTGAGCATGGTCGTCGGTGGCATCGTGCTCGCCTGGCTGATGTACCCGTTCCCGCCGGGTCCTCCGACGCCTCTCCCGTAGCGGGTGGCGATGCGCTCCCCCCGCTTGCTAGTGGTGGCCGGAGAGACGTCGGGCGACATGCACGGCGCCCGCCTGTTCTCCGAGCTCAGACGCCGTCGTCCGGAGATCGAGGGATTCGGCTTGGGGGGATCGGAGCTGGAGGCGGCCGGACTCGATCTGTTGGCCCGCAGCTCCGAGATCGCCGTCGTCGGACTTCTCGAGGCGCTGACCGTGCTGCCGCGGGCGCACCGTATCTTCCATCGCATCCTCTCCGAGGTGGAGCGGCGACCGCCCGATGCCGCCGTGCTGATCGACTCGCCCGACTTCAACCTGCGGTTGGCGCGGCGGCTCGCCGAGCGCGACGTGCCGGTCGTCTACTACGTCAGTCCCCAGGTCTGGGCATGGCGTAGCGGCCGGGTCGAGACGATCCGCCGCTCGGTCGACCGCATGCTGGTGTTGTTCGCTTTCGAGCGCGACTGGTACGCCGAGCGCGGCGTCGAGGCGAAGCACGTCGGCCACCCGTTGCTCGACGAGGTGCCGCGGCTGCCGCAGGCGTGGGAGGCGGAGGCGGAGGCCCCGGAAACCTATCGCCTGGCCCTGCTGCCCGGCTCGCGGCGCAGCGAGATCGAGGCCCATCTACCTCTGATGCTCGCGGCCGCGGAGGAGCTGGGGCGGCGTTTTCCGGTAGAGTTGCGGCTGATCCAGGCTCCCGATCTCCCCGCGGCCTTGCTCGATGCGGCGATCGAGGGCTGTGGTCTGCCGATTCGGCTGGTTCGGAGCGAGCGGTGGCGAGAGATCGCCGATAGCCATCTGGCCCTCTGTGCCTCCGGAACGGCCACCCTGGAGGTCGGTCTGCTGCGCACCCCGCTCGTCGTCGTCTACCGCATGAACCGCTGGTCGCACTGGCTGGGCCGGATGGTCATCCGCGTCCCCCACATCAGCATGGTGAACCTGGTGCTCGGCGGGGAGGTGGTTCCGGAGCTGGTGCAACGGAGGGCGACGCCGGAGAGCCTCGCCGAGGCGGCCGGGAGACTGCTCACCGACGCCGCCGCGCGCGGCGAGATGCAGGAGGCTCTCCGCGGTCTGCGGGAGGCACTCGGCGAGCCGGGGGGAAGCGCGCGAGCGGCTCGCGAGGTGCTGGACCTGCTGGAGGACGCGGCATGAGCATGACCCGCTTCGTGCTGCACTATCTGAAGGGCTACGTCCCCTGGGCGCTGTTGGCGGGGGCGGCCATTCTGGTATTCGGCCTGTCGACGGCGGCGATGGTGTCGCTCGTGCAGCCGATCTTTGCCGAGGTACTGCGTCTCGAGAGCGATCAGATGCCGGCCAGCGTCGCGGTGGTGCCGGGCGCCGAACCGGAGGCCGCCGAGACCGGCGGCACGGCGGGCGACGACATCGACTTCGGGTTCGACTTCAAAGCCTTGTTGGATCAAGGCTACGAGGCGTTCAAGCGCTATTTCGGTGTCACGGCGCAGAACGTACATTTCTACGTGCCGCTGCTCTTCCTGGTCGTCTTCGGGTTGCGCAGCTTCTCGAACTTCGTCAGCGGCTACTCGTTCCAACGCATCGGACTCGGGGTGACGACCGACATCCGCAACGATCTCTACCGCTCCGTTCTGCATCAGTCGAGCCGCTTCCACGCCGAGCACACCTCGGGCGAGCTGGTCGCACGGGTGGTCAGCGACGTCGGCCTGATGCAGAGCGCGGTGTCGAACCGCATGCTCGATCTCTTCCAGCAGGGCATCTCGTTGATCTTTCTGCTCGCCCTGCTGCTGTCGACCCATCTGCAGCTGGCTTTGATCTGTCTGGTCCTCGGCTCGGTCATCCTGGTGCTGATCGTGCGGTTCGGCGAGGGAATGCGCCGCTACAGCCACCGCAGCCAGGAGCGCATGGCGGATCTCGCCGGGTTGGTGAACGAGGGGGTGCGCGGGCATCGGGTGGTCAAGGCGTTCGGCATGGAGGAGTTCGAGTACCGGCGGTTCAAGGAGGCGACCCGGCGCCATCTGCGGGTGAACCTGTGGGCTCAGCTGCTGGCCAATCTGTCGGGGCCGGTGATCGAGACGATGGCCGTGCTCGGTACCTCGGTACTGCTGATCTACGCCGGCAACCGCATCCGTGCCGGTGAGCTCAGCGGTCCTCTGCTGCTGCAGTTCCTGACCAACCTGTTGATCATGTACGAGCCGATCCGCAAGCTGAACCGCGTGAACCTGGCGCTCCAGCAGTCGCGCGCCGCCGCGCAGCGCATCACTGGCGTGCTGGAGATCCCGAACGAGATCGTCGAGCGGCCCGATGCCGAGCCGCTGCACACGATCGAGCGCGACATCCGTTTCGACGACGTGTCGTTCAGCTACGGCGAGGAGCTGGTGCTGAAGAACATCGACCTGACCATCCGGCGCGGCGAGATCGTCGCCGTGGTCGGACCCTCCGGGGCCGGTAAATCGACCCTGGTGAATCTGCTGCCGCGGTTCTTCGATCCGACCTCCGGGCGGGTGCTGATCGACTCCCGGCCGATCCGCGACGTCACCCTCGACAGCCTGCGCGCACTGATCGGGCTGGTGACGCAGGACACCATCCTGTTCGACGACACGGTGGCGGCCAACATCGCCTACGGTCGCGTCGGCGTGCCGCTCGAGAAGATTCGCGAAGCGGCGGCCGCGGCCTACGCCGACGAGTTCATCCTCGAGCTGCCGAAGGGATACGACACGCGGGTCGGCGAGTCGGGCCTCCGCCTGTCGGGAGGCCAGCGGCAACGGCTGACGATCGCCCGTGCCCTGTTCAAGAATCCGCCGATCCTGATCCTGGACGAGGCCACCTCGCAGCTCGATCCGGAGTCGGAGGGCCTGGTGCGCAAGGCGCTCGACAATCTGATGCGCGGTCGTACCACGCTGGTGATCGCGCACCGGCTGTCGACCGTGCAGCACGCCGACCGCATCGTCGTCATGGAGGAGGGGCGGATCGTCGAGGAGGGGCGGCACGCCGACCTGATCGAGCGCGGCGGGGTCTACCAGCGTCTCTACAACTTGCAGTTCCAGGTCTGACTCGGGATCGGTGCTGGCGATGCGGAGCATGACGGGCTTCGGCGAGGCGACGGGGGAGAGCGACTCGCGTCGCCTGACGGTCGTCGTGCGGGGGGTGAATCACCGCTATCTCGACGTGGCGGCCAGGATTCCCGACCTCTGCCGTTCGAGCGAGGCGGCCCTGCAGCGCCTGCTCGGCGGCCGACTCGAGCGCGGGCGCGTCGAGCTCGCCGTCGAGGTGGAGAGCCTGGGGCCGGCCGGGTCGCGCGTCGAGCTGCGCAGCGAGACGGCGCGGGCTTTGATCGAGGCGCTGAGCGAGCTGCGGAGTGCGGCCGGTATCGGTGGGGAGGTGGCGATCGGAGATCTCCTGCAGGTGCCCGGCATCGTCGAGGTGCGAGCGCTCGAGCAGGACTGGACCGAGGAGGACGAGCGGCTGCTCCTCGAGGTCGCCGCCGAGGCGCTGGAGCAGATGATGGCGGCGCGTCGCTCCGAGGGCCGGCGTCTGGCGGCGGTGATCGACGAGAAGCTCGAGCAGCTCGGCTCGCTGGCCGAGGCGCTCGACGCGTTGCGACCGCAGGCGCAGCAGGCCCTCAGCGAGTCGTTCGAGCGCCGCGTCGACGAGCTGATGGACGATGCCGAGCTCGAGGCCGGGCGGCTGGAGCAGGAGATCGCCCTGCTGATCGATCGCAGCAACGTGAGCGAGGAGCTCGAACGGCTGGCGGCCCACTTGGAGCACTTCGGCCAGATCGCCGAGCAGTCGGGGGCGGTCGGCAAGCGGCTCGATTTCGTCGTACAGGAGATCTTTCGCGAGCTCAACACCCTGAGCGCCAAGTGCCGCAGCTCCGCCATGAGCCGGCGGGCGGTCGAGGCGAAGGTGCTGTGCGAGGAGCTGCGTGAGCAACTACGGAACGTGGAATAGTCGGAGAGTGATGGAGCAGAAGAGCCCGAGTCGCGGAGAGCTGTTCATCCTGTCGGCGCCGTCCGGAGCGGGGAAGACGACGCTCATCCAACGGCTGCTCGACAGCGACGATCCGGATCTCGACGGCATCGAGTTCTCGGTCAGCTACACGACGCGCCGGGCGCGCGAGGGCGAGAGGGACGGGGTCGACTACCACTTCGTCGATACCGATCGCTTCCAGGAGATGATCGCCGACGACGAGTTCCTGGAGTGGGCCGAGGTACACAACAACTACTACGGCACGGCCCGTCGCGAGGTCGAGCCGCGGCTCGAGGCGGGCGCCGACGTCATCCTGGACATCGACGTGCAGGGCGCCGAGCGTGTCCTGCACCAGCGGCCCGACGCCCACAGCATCTTCATCATCCCGCCCAGCTTCCGTGCTCTGGAGGAGAGGCTGCGCCGTCGCGGTCTCGACGGCGAGCGGGAGATCGCTCGGCGACTCGCCGTATCTCTCTGGGAGATCAAGCGTTACGATCAGTACGACTATGTTATTATCAACGACGACGCCGACCGGGCCAGTCGAGTTCTGGCCGCGGTCTTCCTGGCGCAGCGCCACCGTCGGGAGCGCGTGCAGCCCGTCATCGCCGAGTTACTGGAGGGGTTCCGCCGCGCCGGCGAGGCGAGCTGAGCCGTCGTCTCCGACCGGCCGCTCGATCTGGTGGCGATTCCCGGTTATCCGCAGATTCGAACGACGAGAGTTTCTATGACCGAAATACCCGAGAAGATCGACAGCAAGTACCGCTACGTACTGCTCGCCGCCGCGCGCGCCGAGCAGATGATCCAGGGGGCCTCGCCGAAGAACGACGCCCTGACCGGCAAGCCGACCCGCGTCGCCATGCAGGAGATCTCGCGCGACGAGGTCGAGTGGGACTACGGGCCGGCCGAGGAGCCGGAGGTAGAGGGCGGCGACGAGAGCGAGGTCGAGGCCGCCGCCGAAGGCGAAGAGAGCGCCGAGTCCTGATCTCCGGCCCGCGGCCGGATCGTCGAACCGTCTGATGCCCAGATCGCAGCGCGTACTGCTCGGCGTTTGCGGTGGAGTGGCTGCCTACAAGGCGGCCGAGCTGGTGCGGCGACTCGAGGAGCGCGGCCACGAGGTGCGCTGTGCGATGACGCCCAGCGCCGAGTCGTTCCTGGCGCCACTGACGCTCGAGGTGCTGAGCGGTCATCGTGTCTATCGCGAGGAGTACCTGGTCGCCAGCGGCAGCGGTGTCGAGGAGCACATCGCCCTCGCCGACTGGGCGGAGGTCGTCTGTGTCGCTCCGGCGACCGCCAATACCCTGGCGGCGATCGCCCTCGGCACGGCGCCCAACTTCCTCACCACCACCATCCTGGCTCACACCGGGCCTCTGGTCGTCGCTCCGGCGATGCACTCCGCCATGTGGGACAAAGTCGTGGCGCGGGGACACGTCCAGGCCATCGAAGCGGCTGGGGGGATCGTTCTGGGTCCCGCCGTCGGTGCGCTCGCCTCCGGCGAGAGCGGCATCGGTCGCATGGTCGAGCCGGAGCAGATCGTACAGGCCCTCGAGGGCCTGGCTGAGCGGGGGACGCTGGCAGGGCACCGCGTCGTGGTCAGTGCAGGGCCGACGCGTGAGCCCCTCGACCCGGTGCGCTTCCTGTCGAATCGCTCCAGCGGCAAGATGGGCTTCCTGCTCGCCGAGCAGGCCGCCCGCCAGGGCGCCGAGACGATCCTGGTCACCGGTCCGGTCCATCTGGAGACACCCGCCGGCGTGCGCCGGATCGACGTGACCACGGCGCGTGAGATGCAGG